>NZ_JAKSYQ010000017.1:0-2045 GCF_022829665.1 Methylobacterium sp. E-041
AGCACCTGGGTCGCCGCCGCGCCGGTCTCCTCGGCCGCGCCCGCCACGCCGGTGATGTTGCCGGTTACCTCCGCCGTGCCCACAGCCGCCTGGCTGACGTTGCGTACGATCTCCTGCGTCGCCGCGCCCTGCTGCTCCACGGCCGCCGCGATCGAGGTCGCCACGTCGCTGATCTGGCGGATGCGCCCGGTCATGCCGCCGATCGAGGCGACCGCGTGACCAGTCGAGGTCTGGATCTGCGCGATCTGGCCCGAGATCTCGCTCGTGGCCTTGGCCGTCTGCTCGGCCAGCGCCTTCACCTCCGCCGCGACGACGGCGAAGCCCTTGCCGGCGGCGCCTGCACGTGCCGCCTCGATGGTGGCGTTGAGGGCCAGCAGGTTGGTCTGGCCGGCGATGTCCGAGATCAGCCCGACCACGGCGCCGATCCGCGACCCCGCCGCGCTCAGCGCCTGCACCCGGGCGCCGGTCTGGTCGGCCTCGCGCACGGCCAGATGCGCGAGCTCGGCCGAGCCGCCGACCTGCCGGCCGATCTCGGCCACCGAGGAGCCGAGCTCCTCGGCGGCCGCCGCCACCGTGTTGACGTTGGTGCCGGCCTCCTCGGCCGCGGCCGCCACCGTGGTAGACTGGCTCGCAGTCTCGGTCGCCGTTGCGGTCAGGGTCTGGGCGGTGGCCTGCAACTCGGTCGCCGAGGACGCCACCATGCCGATGATCCCGCCGACCGCCGCCTCGAAGTCGTCGGCCATCTGGCGCATGCCGGCCTTGCGCTGCGCCTCGGCCGCCAGCCGCGCCTGCGCCGTGTCGGCTTCGAGCTTGCGGGTGCGGATCAGGTTGTCCTTGAACACCTGCACCGCTGCCGCCATCGCACCGATCTCATCTCGGCGAGCGAGGTACAACACCTCGACCTCTGCGTCGCCGCCGGCCAGCGCCGCCATCGTGCCGGTTATCATCTGGATCGGTTGTGACACACGCAGAAGACTGAACGTAGCAGCCGCAGCTGCTGCAACGACAGCAAGGGCAATCGCAGCGTAGACGGCTGTCATCGCCGTATCGGCAGCGGACATCGCCGCGTTCGCGTCCGTGCGAGCCCCGCGCTCATTCAATGCGACATCCGCGGTCAGAGCCTGGCGGACATCGTTGTAGAGACCGATGTTCTCCGGGCGACCAAGAAGTGCCAATCCCTCACTGCTATGACCGCCCTCGGCCAGAGCAATTGCATTCCGGCCGATGGTCTCGTAACGCGCCCATGCAGAGGAGAACGCGTCATATAGCTCCTGTTCCGCATTGGACGATATCAGCGGTTCATAGGTCTTGCGTGCCTCAGCCAGTGCAGCAAATGCTTCGGCCATGTCGCGCTCATTGATGATGTGCTGCTCTGAGTTGCTGTTGATAGCCAGCATACGCAACTGCTTGATGCGCACCTCTGAAGCTGTTGCGCGGATATTATTAACAGCCAATACGGAAGGCAGCCAGTTGGTGGCAACCTCGGTGACCGAACCGCGGATGCCGCTGAGTTTCGTGACTGAAAGGGCGCCCTGACCTATGCAAATCAGCGCGAGGAAGCCGGAGGCGGCGGCGAGCGAAGCCTTTATGGATAGATGAAGGCGCATGAACCGGATCGGCGCGGGAGCGACTGAGCGGTGCGCCGCGCGCGCGACCGTCAGTTTTGGTACCCAGCGATCCTCTGGACCAAAAGTTAATCATCATTTGATAACAAATATCTATGTGATCACATTGAAGTGATGTTGGTAGTGGATCAAAATTTGAGGGCAAAAACAGGATGGAATAGCGGGCTACTTTGTATCTAAGCGCAGTTCCTACGCTCCCCCGACTCCCCCACCCCCATAGCTCCTCCGACCGCCCACCCCGAGACCCGCACCAACCCCACTCACTCTCTCCTCACCACCCAGCTCCACCCCACCTCACCCACCCCCACCCCCACCCAACCTCATCCATCACACACGACACACACACTACATTCTACCCGCACAACCTCCTAACTCGATACTAACAGTCGACCCTTAATTGAATGTACACATAACTGAATC
>NZ_JAKSYQ010000069.1:0-145099 GCF_022829665.1 Methylobacterium sp. E-041
CGAGTGGGCCGGCGGCGCGGCACTCTCGCACCGCCTGCCGACCGCCGTGCCGCTGGCGATCAACGTCGGCTACGCCTATGGCGGCGACGGCGGCCACGGGGTGCGGGCCGGGCTCGGCGGCGAGTTCTGAGCGCGCCTCCCGCCCGGCTCGGGCCGGGCGGGCTCGGGCCATCGCGTTGGTCCTGAGGCAATCGACGCAGCAGGCCAGGCCTCTGGGTGACGGGCGCGCCCGCCATCCAGGGGTCGTCTTCGTCGGCCCCCCATGCGATCGGGCGATGGGGCTCGTCTCCCGCATCGACTTGCGGACGGGTCGAATGTCGCCGATCGGGGCGGCTCGTTCGCCAAACCCGACCCGTCATTCCGGGGCACCGAAGGCGAGCCCGGAATCACGAACCGCCGAGCCGGCCCGAAAGGGTGTCGACGGTCGATTCAGACAGCTTCGCTGGCGGTTCTGGGTTCCGGGCTCCGCTGCGCGGCCCCGGACTGACGGGTCGGGTTTCAGGACGGTCGCGGTCGGGTCGTCGAACCGTGCTTCGCCGTTCGGGCACGTCGGCCGCCCGCGACCCCCTCACCGCGCCCCGCGATGAAGGTCCCCGTCGATCAGCAGCGCGCTCTTGCCGTCGAGGCGGGTGCGGTAGACCTGCAGGTTCTCCATCACCCGCTGGACGTAGTTGCGGGTCTCGGTGAACGGGATGCGCTCGACCCAGTCGATCGCGTCGACCTCGCCCTTGCGCGGGTCGCCGTAGGCGTCGATCCACTTCTTCACGTTGCCGCCGCCGGCGTTGTAGGAGGCGAAGGCGAGGATGTAGGAGCCGCGCCAATCCTCCATCAGCTCGCCGAGATGGGCCTGGCCGAGGCGCGCGCTGTAGATCGCGTCAGTGCCGAGCCGGTCCGGGTCGTAGGCGGCCGAGACGCGTCGCGCGGTGCGCTGGGCGGTGGCCGGCATCATCTGCATCAGGCCGCGCGCGCCGACGCCGGACTGCGCCCGCGGGTCGAACTGGCTTTCCTGGCGCGCGATCGCGAAGACCATCGCCTTCTCGACCAGCGGCACCGAGCCGAACGCCTCGTAGGTCGGGATGCCGATGGTGGGGTAGGCGTGCGCGTCGAGGGGCAGGCCGCGCTGCACCGCGAGCTTGCCGACGGCGACGAGGGCGCGGGCGTCCTTCATCTCGACGGCGAGGTCGCCGAGGGCCTGCACCTCGCGCGCATCGGTGAGGCGCTGCGCGGTGTCGATGTAGAGCGGAAGCGCCAGCTCCTTCAGCGAGGCGGCCCCGAGCAGGCGCAGGGCACGGATGCAGAGCCGGTCGTCGAAGGCGGCGCGCGCCGGGCCGTCGAGGTCGGCGGGCGCGCGCAGCGCGAGGCTGGTCTGGCCGAGCTTGGCCCGGGCGAGCTGCCCGTAATAGGCGATCGGCTGCAGCGCCGCGGTCTCGTAGAACCCCTTGGCCGCATCGGCCTGCCCGAGGGCTTCGGCCGCCCGGCCCTGCCAGTAGGCGGCGCGGGCGATCGAGATCGGCGTCTCGGCGATGCCGGCGGCGAGCGCGAAGTGGCGGGACGCGGCCTCCGGGTCGCTGCCGAAGCGGAGCGCGATCCAGCCGGCGTGGAACTCGGCCTCGATCCGCTTCTCGACGGTGCGGGCCGGGTTGGCGCTCGCCACCGCGTAGGCGGTCCTGGCGTCGCCGAGGTCGATCAGCTTGCGCGCGACGATGCGGCGCTCGACCCACCATTCGTCGCCGTCGACGAGCACGTCCGGGTTGCTCGGCGCGGTCGCCAGCACGGCCGCCGCCTCGGCCGGCTTGTCGGCCCGGCGCAGGAACTGCGCCCGCGACAGGATGTAGGAGCTGTCGCTGCGCAGCGACGGCGGCACCGCGGCGAGGGCGGAGGCGGCCCCGGAGCTCTTGTCCTCGACGGCCCGGCGCGCCCGCACCAGGCTGGCATAGGCGCCGCCGGCATAGGTCGCGGCCCGGCCGGCCGCCTCCCAGTCTTCCTTCAGGAGCGCACGCTCCATGCGGTAGCGGTGATCGATGCGGGTGAGCACGCCCGGGAAGGCGTCGGCGACCCTGGCCTCGAGCGAGCGGCCGAAGGTCTCGGAGCGCCACAGGTCGCGGACGAGGTCGGCGGCGTCCGCATCGAGCCCGTCCGCCTTGAACGCCAGCGCCAGGGCGAACTTGCCCGGCGCGCTCGCCGGCCGGGTCGCACCGAAATAGGCGCGCACCGTCGCCGGATTCCTGCGCTCGGTGAGCAACGCCTCCTCGGCGCGGCGGCGGAGAAGCGGGCCCGCCGGCCAGTCCGGGTTGGCGCGGGTGAAGGCGACGGTGCGCTCGAAGCCGATGCCGGCGCCGGCGCGGATCGCGACCCATTCGAGCAGCGCCCGCGCCGCCGGATCGGAGAAGCCGTCGCGCAGGCGGTCGCCGTCGGCGACCTTGCCCTTGCGGTAGAAGTCGATCGCCTGGCGCAGCTGGGCGACGTCGGTGTCGCCGACGCGGGCGATCGGACCGAGGCCCGGCACCTCCGGCACGGGGGCGGCCGGCGTCACGGCGGCGTCGGGCAGCGGGAAGGCGACGGGCGCGTCCGGGTCGGCCGAGGCGTAGGCGGCGGCGCCCGCCGGGAGCGCCTGCCCGGGCGGAAGCGGCTTGGCGGCCCCGGCATCGCCGGCGGCCTTCGGATCGAGCTTGAGCGCGTCGGCGGCGACCGGATCGAGCGCGGTCCTGGAGCCCTCGACCTGGCTGGCCGGCGCCGTGGCGTCGCTCGCCGGCGGCGTCGGCTGCGAGGCGGGCGGGGCCTGGACCCGCGGCAGGTCGACCGCCGGCGCGGCCAGCGCCACGCCCGCGGTCAGCGCGAGGCCGAGGGCAACGATCTGCGAGCGTGTGAGGGACGCCATGGATGCGGTCACTCTCTGCGATCCGGTTTCGACGGATGCCGGCAAAGGACAGCCTCGGCGCCGAGCGTTAAGAACGCATTAACCGCGTGCGCGAAGGGTTTGCGCGGGGGTGGCGGAAGCCCTATGTCTGCGCCGCCCGCAGCGCGGCGCCGGACCACCGGCCCAGGCCGGAGCGGGCAACGAGACCGGCTGGGACGCCCGAGATGACCGAGACCACTGCGCGCTGCCTTCGGGGCTCCATGACCGCCCTGGTGACGCCGTTCCGCGACGGCACCTTCGACGAGGCGGCGTTCCGAAAGTTCGTGGCCTGGCAGATCGAGCAGGGCAGCCACGGCCTGGTGCCGACCGGCACCACCGGCGAGAGCCCGACGCTGACGCACAGCGAGCACGACCGCGTGGTCGAGGCCTGCATCGACGAGGCCGGCGGCCGCGTGCCGGTGATCGCCGGCGCCGGATCGAACTCCACGGCCGAGGCGGTCGAGCGGGCGCAGCACGCCGAGAAGGCGGGCGCCGACGCGGTGCTCGTGGTCACGCCGTACTACAACAAGCCGACGCAGGGCGGGCTCTACGCCCACTTCAAGGCCGTCAACGACGCGGTCGGCATTCCGATCATCATCTACAACATCCCTCCGCGCTCCGTCGTCGACATGAGCGTCGAGACGATGGCGCGCCTGTTCGAGCTCAAGAACATCGCCGGGGTGAAGGACGCGACCGCCAAGATCGATCGCGTCAGCCTCCAGCGGCGGGCCATGGGCGAGGGTTTCATCCAGCTTTCGGGCGAAGATGCGACCGCGCTCGGCTACAACGCCCATGGCGGCCACGGCTGCATCTCGGTGGTGTCGAACGTGGCGCCGCGGCTCTGCGCCGACCTCCAGGAGGCGACGCTGTCGGGCGACTTCGCCAAGGCGCTGCAGCTGCAGGACCGGCTGCTGCCGCTGCAGGTCGGGCTGTTCGCCGAATCCAACCCCTCGCCGGTGAAGTACGCCCTGGAACGCCTCGGCCACATGAGCGCCGACGTGCGCCTGCCGCTCGTGCCGGTCTCGGACGCGACCAAGGCGATCGTCGACGCCGCCCTGCGCCATGCCGGCCTCCTGGCCGGCTGACGCCAGGCACCGAAGAGACCGATGGCTCCCAAACCCGAACCGAACCGGCGCATCGTCGCCGACAACCGCGCCGCGCGCTTCCACTACGCGATCGAGGACACCCTGGAGGCCGGCATCTCGCTGACCGGAACCGAGGTGAAATCGCTGCGCAGCGGGCGCGCGACCATCGGCGAGGCCTATGCCGGCCCGTCGGGCGGCGACCTGATGCTGTTCAACGCCTACATCCCGGAATACGTCCAGGCGAGCCGCTTCAACCACGAGACCAAGCGCCCGCGGCGCCTGCTGATGCACCGCCGCCAGATCGACAAGTGGATCGGCGCGACGCAGCGCCAGGGTTACACGGTGGTGCCGCTGAAGATCTACTTCAACGAGAAGGGCCGCGCGAAGGTCGAGCTCGGCCTCGGCAAGGGCAAGCAGGCCCACGACAAGCGCGAGGCCGCCAAGGAGCGCGACTGGCAGCGCGACCGCGCCCGGATCATGCGCGACCGGGGGTAGCTCCCGGACGGCCGCGCGGGTCGGCGCGACGATGCCCGGCCCGGGTTGCGAGAGTCAGAGAGCACGCCTTCCCTCCCCCCTCTGCGGGGGAGGGTGGGCCTCGCCTGAGCGAGGGTCGGGAGAGGGGAGCGCCGTATCCGGAACCGTCGCTCCCCTCTCCCGACCCGCTTCGCGGGCCACCCTCCCCCGCAGAGGGGGGAGGGAAGCGACGCGCAAATGTTCGTTCAAGAAAGCAGATTTCGAGGCTGGAACGAGAGATGGCGTGCGCGATGCCCCATCTCGTTGAATCGCCTGCTCGAACCGGAGCCGCGCCATGGACCCGAACCTCGCCCTGCCCGCCAACCTTCCCGCCCCGATCGACGACGGTGCGGCGGCGCACCTGACCGGGATGAGGCTGCCGGACGTGTCGCTCGCGGCGACCGACGGCACCCGCGTCTCGCTGGCGAAGCTCGCCGGGCGGACGGTGGTCTTCGCCTATCCCCGCACCGGCGAGCCGGGACAGCCGAACCTGGTGGCGGACTGGGACGCGATTCCCGGCGCACGCGGCTGCACGCCGCAAGCGTGCGGCTTCCGCGATCTCCATGACGACCTGAAGGCCCGCGGCGTCGCGCAGGTGCACGGGCTCTCGACGCAGACGGGCGCCTACCAGCGCGAGGTGGCGACGCGCCTGCAGCTGCCGTTTACCTTGCTGTCGGACGCCTCGCGCGCCTTCGCGATGGCAGCGCGGCTGCCCACCTTCGAGGCGGCCGGCACCATCCTGCTACGCCGGCTCAGCCTCGTCGTCGACGACGGCGTCGTGACGAAGGTGTTCTACCCGGTGTTCCCACCCGATCGCAGCGCGGCCGACATCCTGGCCTGGCTCGATGGGGAGGGAACCGCGAAGGCCTAATCCTCCGCGGGGGCGTCCGGCGTTCCGTTCGCGCCCTGACGGATGCCGTAGCGGCTCTCCAGGCCCGGGTTGGCGCGGGCGGGCCGCTCGGCGTAGTCGCGCGTCCGGTCGCCGGCCGGGCGAGCCTGACGCTCGCCGGGGTCTCGCCCGACCTTGCCGATCAGCTGCACGAGGTCGACGAACTCGTCGGCCTGGCGGCGCAGGTCGTCGGAGATCATCGCCGGCTGGGTCTGGATGGTGGAGACCACCGTGACCTTCACGCCGCGGCGCTGCATCGCCTCGACCAGCGAGCGGAAATCGCCGTCGCCGGAGAACAGCACCATGTGGTCGATGTACTGGCTCAGCTCGAGCGCATCGATCGCAAGCTCGATGTCCATGTTGCCCTTGACCTTGCGGCGGCCGAGCGAGTCGGTGAACTCCTTGGCGGGCTTGGTGACGACGCGGTAGCCGTTGTAGTCGAGCCAGTCGATCAGCGGACGGATCGAGGAATACTCCTGATCCTCGATCATCGCGGTGTAGTAGAACGCCCGAATCATGTTGTCGCGGGACTGGAATTCTTTCAGAAGCCGCTTGTAGTCGATGTCGAAGCCGAGGGCCTTCGTCGTCGCGTAGAGGTTGGCGCCGTCGATGAACAGGGCGCTGCGCTGTAGTGCACTCATGGCACGATCCATTTCTAAAATATAACCAAAACAATCATGGCACGTACCGCCCGCGGAAAAGCAGGTGGACGACACGCATCAAGGTTACGGGTGCAAAGTCGGCCCAACGGAGGACAGTGGACGCTGCTTGTTCCAAAAATCGCCGGCGACGGTGCGCAATAGTGACCGTACGGCATGTGTGAAGCGCACGATGGAATGTGTCAACCTTCGACGGAAAACGTCCTTTCGACGATCGGTCGACACAACCTCGTCGATCTTTTTCTCATTCGCCCCGCAACAACGGCGAAACATCTGCTGCCGGGACGATCAAACGCGCGTGAGTCCGTCGGCCGGCGCTGAGGCCTTCGGCATAGCGCGGCTGCCCGGCTTCACCGGCGGCAATGCGGCCAGCTCGGGCGGCAGCGCGTCGGGGGGATAGGCCGGGATGTCGAGGGTGACGAGCGAGAGCAGCGGCAGGCCGATCTCGCCGCGGCCGCCCGAGCGGTCGATCAGGCAGGCGGCGCCGACGATCTCGCCGGGCTCGCCCCGCAGCGAGGCGAGGCATTCGCGCGCGGACAGCCCGGTGGTGACGATGTCCTCGACGATCACCGCGCGCTGGCCGGCCGGGATGCTGAAGCCGCGCCGCAGGGTGAACGGGCCGCCGGGATCGCGCTCGACAAAGATCGCTCGCGCCCCGAGGTGCCGCGCGGTCTCGTAGCCGGGCACGATGCCGCCGATCGCCGGCGAGACGACGATGTCGACCTGGCCGAAGCGCGCCGTGATCACGGCGGCGAGCGCCCTGCACAGGCGCTCGGTGCGCGGCGGCTCGGAGAAGATCGCCATCTTCTGCAGGAAGACCGCCGAGCGCAGGCCGGAGCTCAGGATGAAGTGGCCTTCGAGCAGCGCGCCCGCATCGCGGAACTCCGCGAGAACCTCATCCGGACTCATGCGCACGGCTCCTCGCGGGGTGATGGCGAATGGTGCGCTTGTGGCAGCGGGAGCAGGTGGAGGCAAGCGGAAGGGGAAGAGGAAGGCGTTCGTGTCCCGGCTCGCATTCGGAACCCGAAAAACCCGCCCGCGGGGCAGCGGACGGGCCGGCGTCGCCGACGTCAGCGGTTGGACGCCATGCCGGCGGGCGGCTTGAAGTTCCCCTGCCATTGGGTGACCTGATCCGTCGGCGAGGAGAAGGTGGTCGTGAAATTCCCGTTCCCCTTCATGCCCACGAACGCGCCCGTCGCCTCGACGACCTTCGAGCTTCCGACGGCCATGAGGCGCCCCTGCGGATCGGTCGTCACCTTTCCTTGCAGCGTACTGGTCACCGAACCGTCCGGCGTCGTCAGGGTAATCCTACCCTTCACCGGCCCCTGACCTTTCACGAGCGTCACGCTGTCCTCGAGCGTGACCTGCGCGTTGTCGAGCGGCTGACCCGGGCTCCTGTTGACGCCCGAACCGCTCTCGTCGATCTGCACGCGGTCAGGACCCGTCGGTTGCGGACTCTGCTTGTCGTAGTGAACCCAGAACGTGCCGTTCATCGGCATGGCGCGAGCAGCCACCGTCCCGGCGATCATCGTTGCAACGGCAGCGGATACCACTGTCTTCTTCAACATTGGACGTCCTCCTTGCTGAGGTGCATGATTTTTTTAACGGACGTAAACTATCGCCAAACCCTCTTATAAAAGATGGCGGTCAGACACGTCTAAATACGTATCTGCGGTCGATCAAACGACTGTCCGTATCTGCAATATTTCCTCGAACAAAAATCGACTTCGCAATCGAAACATCCAAAGAATATGATGGATCATGCGATACGGCGGAGTACGTGGCGCATGCCATTCTCGACCGTATCCGAAACGTCTTCGCGCAACGAGCGGCACCAATGCAGGCTGAGTCGCAGAGGGGTCGCTCTCGATCCTTCGACATGCGCCATGCGTCGCCGAGCAGCGTGTCGAGTACGCAGCAAGAAAACTATCTGACCTTCTCCCAGACGATCGTGAGCACCTCCATCTTCCCCTCCTGGACCGACATCTGTGGCTTCGTCGTGTAGATCAGCCGACCATCCCGAGCCACGATATCCCGTATGAAGTCTTGGCCGCTCCAGAATTCGTTCCACGATGCATCGACGTGGTGGGTGATGGCGTTGCCGTTCAAGGTGAACGTTCCCGCATAGGCCCACATCGTCCGGAACAGTTTCGCGCGATCGGCATCGGTCAGATTGGTCGCCTTCTCGACATTCGGCCGCTCGTTGCTCACGGCAACCGTCATCATGCGCCCGTCGGGCGAGTAGGTGATGTAACCGACCGGCTTCGACCCGAGGGTGTTGCGCTCCTCGCCGGAATCGATGAAGCGCGTCACGCTGCTGACAAGCTTCCAGGTGCCGTACACCTCCGACGGCTCGATGGCGTCGGCGGTCGCCGGGATCGACAGCAGCGCGACCGCACACAGGCTGCATAGCATGGGCGCCTCCTCGGGTGATTGCATGCGAATCGGACGATATACAATACATCGTCGAGCGAATACGATCCTCTACCAATTTCGGAGGCGTGTCGAGGGCGCTCATTTCGCGAACGATAGTCGATCGGGCGGATGCCGATCGATGCCGGGTCGAGGACCGCGTCCAGAAGGCCGGCTCCCCGAAGGATGGAAAGGCGCGACAGAACGGTTTCGAGCATCGGGTCGAGCGCCGGGGTGCCGATCTCGCCGATGAGCTTTGCCGCTTCGCGCCGATCACCGCGAGCGCCATTCCGGCGATCTTGCGAAACTGAACGGTGCATTCTTCAGGGATGATCCGGTCGGGACTGGATCCATCGTCCCGAGCGTGCTTCAGGCGGCGCGATCGGGTTCGTGCTGCGGCCACGCGATCCGAGAGCGGCATCGCCACAAGTCCGGGCTCACCCGCCCGGACCGGGAAAAGCGCTCCGCGACGGCGTCGACCGGGCCCGGCGTGAAGCATCGTTCGACCTAGAGCACGGGCACCGCGGGCATGGCCTCCAGGGTGCGGCGAGCTGGTGTGGCAAGCCGCGAGTCGTCGTCCACGTCCTCGCGCCGAGGCGCCCTACCCGTTCACCCGGTCGACCCGGCTCACCGTCCGCTTGCCGCGCAGCTCCGCGATGATCGCGTTCAGATGCTGCAGGTCCCAGACCGAGAGGTCGATGACGATGTCGGTGAAGTCCTGAGTGCGGCGCTTCATCGAGAGGTTGTCGATGTTGCCGTCGTGGTCGGCGATCACCTGTGCGATCTGCGCCAGCACGCCGGGCTCGTTGATCGATTGCGTGGCGAGCCGCGCGGGGAAGCGCTCGGTGGCGTCCGCCTCGATGTCCCAGCGCACGTCGAGCCAGCGCTCGGGCTCGTTGTCGAACGCGGCCAGGGCCGCCGACTGGATCGGGTAGATCGTCACGCCGACGCCGGGCGTCAGGATGCCGACGATGCGGTCGCCGGGCACCGCGCCGCCGTCCGGGGCGAAGCTCACCGGCAGGTCGCCGGCGAGGCCGCGGATCGGGATCGAGTCGGTTCCGTCCGCCGCGCCGCCGCCCGGGAAGGTCAAGCGCATGGTCTGATCCTTCGACCGGATCAGGCGGCCGGCGCCGTTGACCACCGGTTGCGGCACCCCGGCCGGGCCCGATTTCCGCTCGTCCTTGTAGTCTGGGTAGACGCCGCGCACGACGTCGCCCGAGAACATCTCGCCGCGCCCCACCGCCGCGAACACGTCCTCGGCCGAGGCGCGGGCGAGGCGCGGGAGCGCGCCGCGCAGCTTGTCGTCGGTGAAGCTCTTGCCCGCGCGCTCGAACGCCCGATCGAGGATCTGGCGCCCGAGGCCGGCATATTGTCGACGCACCGCCGAGCGGGTCGCGCGCCGGATCGCGGCGCGGGCCTTGCCGGTGACGACGAGCGATTCCCAGGCGGCCGGCGGCGCGGCGCCGTCCGAGCGCGAGATCTCGACCTCGTCGCCGTTGGCGAGCTCGTGCAGCAGCGGCGCCATCCGGCCGTTGATCTTGGCGCCGACCGCCGAGTTGCCGACGTCGGTGTGCACCGCGTAGGCGAAGTCGATCGGCGTGGCGCCGCGCGGCAGGGCGATGAGCCGGCCCTTCGGCGTGAAGCAGAACACCTGGTCCTGGAACAGCTCGAGCTTGGTGTGCTCGAGGAACTCCTCGGGGCTGTCGCCCTCGGCCAGCAGCTCGATCGTGCGGCGCAGCCACTGGTAGGCGCCGCTCTCGGCCGCCAGCCGCGGGGCGACGCCGCCCTCCGGCTCGCGGCCGGCCGGCAGCTTGCCGGCCTCCTTGTAATGCGCGTGCGCGGCGATGCCGTACTCGGCGATGTCGTCCATCGCCCGGGTGCGGATCTGCAGCTCGACGCGCTGGCTCTTCGGGCCGATCACCGTGGTGTGGATCGAGCGGTAGTCGTTCTGCTTCGGCGTCGAGATGTAGTCCTTGTAGCGCCCCGGCACCATCGGCCAGGTGGTGTGGACGACGCCGAGCGCCGCGTAGCAATCGTCCAGCGTCTCGACGACGACGCGGAAGCCGAACACGTCCGAGAGCTGCTCGAAGGCGACGGACTTGCGCTCCATCTTCGACCAGATCGAGAACGGCCGCTTCTGGCGGCCGGTGACGGCGGCCTCGATCCCGCGGGCGGAGAGTTTTGCGGTGAGGTCGCGCTCGATGGTGTCGACAAGGCTCTCGGTCTTCGCGGTGAGGTCGGAGAGCCGCCGCGTGACGGTGGCGTAGATCTCCGGCTTGAGGTTGCGGAAGGACAGGTCCTCCAGCTCCTCGCGCAGCTCCTGCATGCCCATGCGGCCGGCCAGCGGCGCGTAGATGTCCAGCGTCTCCTGCGCGATCCGCTCGCGCTTGTCGGCGCGCATGTGCTGGAGCGTGCGCATGTTGTGCAGGCGGTCGGCGAGCTTGACCAGCAGCACGCGCACGTCCGCCGCCACGGCCAGCAGCAGCTTGCGGAAATTCTCGCCCTGCGCCGCGCGCTTCGAGACAAGGTCGAGGCGCTTGAGCTTGGTCAGGCCGTCGACCAGCGCGCCGATCTCGGGGCTGAACAGCTCGCGGATCTCGTCAAGCGTCGCGGCCGTATCCTCGACGGTGTCGTGCAGCACCGCCGCGACGATGGTCGCGTCGTCGAGGCGCAGATCGGTGAGGATCGCCGCGACCTCGAGGGGATGGGCGAAGAACGGGTCGCCGGACGCCCGCTTCTGCGTGCCGTGCGCGCGCATGGCGTAGACGTAGGCACGGTTGAGCAGCGCCTCGTTCGTCGCGGGGTTGTAGCGCTTCACCCGCTCGACGAGTTCGTACTGGCGCATCATCCGCCGGGAGACCCTTTCCGATCGCGAGGAGGCGCAAGTCTCACGCAAGCCGCGGCCGCGCGCCAGCCCCGAATGCGTCGCAGCCCGAGAAAGCCGAGGCGGCGCGCAAGCAAAAGGCCCGGCGTCTCCGCCGGGCCCGTGAAAGTCCGAAGTCCGGCGACGACGCCGAAGGCTACTCGCCCTCGTCGTCGGTCTCGACGGGCGGCGCCAGGTTCTCGAGGCCGCGGAGCAGGTCCTCCTCGCTCATGCGGTCGAACTGCGGCGCGGAATCGTCGCTCGCGGCGGTCGGCGAGACGGCGGCGGCGGTGGGCGAGCTCGACAGCAGCGGCACGGCCTCGGCCTCCGGCTCGTCGACCTCGACATACTTCTGCATCGAGTGGATCAGCTGTTCCTTGAGGTCGTCGGCGGTGATGGTCTCGTCGCCGATCTCGCGGAGCGCCACGACCGGGTTCTTGTCGCGGTCGCGGTCCACGGTGAGCGGCGCGCCGGCGGCGAGGAGACGCGCGCGGTGGCTCGCGAGCAGGACCAGCTCGAACCGGTTCTCGACCTTCTCGATGCAATCTTCGACGGTGACGCGAGCCATGCGCGGCGGCTCCTTCCAGCGGATACGGGGATGTCGGGCGGTGCCGGCTCATACACCGGTTGCGGTTTGGCAACAAGCACAGCGGTTTATTGCGTCGTGCATCCCGCGAGACCGTGCCGCCGACGGCACGAATCGCCGAGCCGCGACGCTCCGGGGCGCAGGCCCGGTTTGTGCGCTGCATTGTTGACACCCGCGGCGGGTGGTGCGACTGCGCCGCCCTTTCCGACAATGGGTTAGGCGACGGAGCGACCGTGCGGGCACTCATCTTTCCGGGCCAGGGCAGCCAGGCCGTCGGCATGGGCAAGGCGCTGGCCGAGGCCTTCCCGCAGGCGCGCGCCGTGTTCGCCGAGGTCGACGACGCCCTGGGCCAGCCGCTCTCCCGCGTGATGTTCGAGGGCCCGCTCGACGCGTTGACGCTGACCGCCAACGCGCAGCCGGCGCTGATGGCCGCGAGCCTCGCGGTGCTGCGGGTGCTGGAGGCCGAGCGCGGGCTCGATCTCGCGCGCGACGTCGCCTTCGTCGCCGGGCATTCGCTCGGGGAATATTCCGCCCTCGCCGCCGCCGGCAGCCTCACGATCGCCGACACTGCGCGCCTGCTGCGCATCCGCGGCGAGGCGATGCAGGCGGCGGTCGCCCCCGGCGACGGCGCCATGGCGGCGCTGATCGGCGCCGAGGTCGAGACCGCCGCGGCAATCGCGGCGGAAGCGGCCGAGGGCGCGGTCTGCGACGTCGCCAACGACAACGGCGCCGGCCAGGTCGTTCTCTCGGGCGACCGGGCCGCGGTCGAGCGCGCCGTGGCGCTCGCGCAGGCGCGCGGGATCAAGCGCGCGGTGATGCTCAACGTCTCGGCGCCGTTCCACTGCCGCCTGATGCAGCCCGCCGCCGAGGCGATGCGGGCGGCGCTCGACGCGGTCACGCTCAACCCGCCGGCCGTGCCGCTCTACGCCAACGTGCTCGCGACGCCGGTCTCGGATCCCGATGCGATTCGCCGAAACCTCGTGGCGCAGGTGACCGGAACCGTGCGCTGGCGCGAGAGCATCGCGGCCATGGCAGCGGCGGGCGTCGACGCGTTCTCCGAGATCGGCTCCGGCAAGGTTCTGTCGGGCCTCGTCAAGCGCATCGCGGCCGGTGCCGCGGCGGTGCCGGTCGGCACGCCGGACGACGTCGCCGCGTTCTCCCTGGCGTGATCGAGGCCCGCGCGCCTTCCTTCTCCCCTCTGCGTGAGAAGGTGGCCCGCGAAGCGGGTCGGATGCGGGGAGCGACGCCTCCGGATACGGCGCTCCCCTCCCCCGACCCCCGCTGACGCGGGGGCCACCCTCCCCCGCAGAGGGGGGAGGGAGACGCGCGGAGCCGATACCAAGACTTCGACACCCACAGATGAGGTGATCCCCATGTTCGATCTCACCGGTAAGAAAGCCCTCGTCACCGGCGCCACCGGCGGGCTCGGCGGCGCCATCGCGCGGGCGCTGCATGCGCAGGGGGCGGCGGTGGCCCTGTCGGGCACCCGCGCCGAGGCGCTGGAGGCGCTGGCGGGCGAGCTCGGCGAGCGCGCGCACGTGCTGCCGACGAACCTGTCCGACACGGCCGCCGTCGAGGCGCTGGTGCCGGCGGCGGAGGCCGCGCTCGGCGGTCTCGACATCCTCGTGAATAACGCCGGCATCACCCGGGACAACATCTTCGTGCGGATGAAGGACGAGGAGTGGGACCAGGTCATCGCCGTCAACCTCACCGCCGCGTTCCGCCTGTCGCGGGCGGCGGTGCGGGGGATGATGCGGCGGCGGGCCGGGCGCATCGTCAACATCGGCTCGGTGGTCGGCACCACCGGCAACCCGGGCCAGGGCAACTACGCGGCGGCCAAGGCCGGGCTCGTCGGGCTGACCAAGGCGCTGGCGGCGGAGGTCGCCTCGCGCAACGTCACCGTGAACTGCGTCAGCCCCGGCTTCATCGCCTCGCCGATGACCGACGTGCTCAACGAGAAGCAGCGCGAGGGCATCCTCGGCCGGGTGCCGGCCGGGCGCCTCGGCGAGGGTGCGGAGGTGGCCGCCGCCGTGGTCTACCTCGCCTCGGCGGAAGCGGCCTACGTCACCGGCCAGACGCTGCACGTCAACGGCGGCATGGCGATGGTGTGACGCCGGGGCGCGCGGCCCGGCCATCCCGCGGAAAACGCGGCGGAATCGGCGCCCGGAGCACACCGATGAACGGTTCGTGAACCGGGCCTCGCCAGCGCCGAAACCCTGTGTTAACACCCCGGCTGCCGTGCAAGGGGTTGACGGTTCGGCGGGTTCCGAGTCCAAGGCCAACAGGATTTCAGGACCCAGCGCGTTCGGTCACCAGCCGCTCGAAACAGGACCGGCCCGAAGCAAGGGCCACGGCGGCAACGGCGCCATTCCTTTCACCCACGTAACGTGAAGACCGAGGACCAGCAACGATGAGCGATATCGCTGAGCGCGTGAAGAAGATCGTCGTCGAGCACCTGGGCGTCGAGCCCGAGAAGGTGGTCGAGGGCGCCAACTTCATCGACGACCTCGGTGCCGACAGCCTCGACACCGTCGAGCTCGTGATGGCGTTCGAGGAAGAGTTCAACGTCGAGATTCCGGACGACGCCGCCGAGACCATCCAGACGGTCGGCGATGCGGTGAAGTTCCTGGAGAAGAACTCGGCCGCCTGATCGGCCAAAACGTCCTTCGGGTCGACGCGGCGCGGGCGGGGTGGAAACACCCGACGCGCCGCTGTCGTTGTTCAAGCGGAACGGGTTCGGGATAGCGCGATGCGGCGGGTGGTGGTTACGGGTCTGGGGATGGTCACGCCGCTCGGCAGCGGAGTCGAGCACACCTGGAGCCGGCTGATCGCCGGCGACAGCGGCGCCGGGCCGATCACCACCTTCGAGACCTCCGACCTCGCCTGCCGCATCGCCTGCACGGTGCCGCTGGGCGACGGCAGCGACGGCACCTTCGATCCCGACGCGTGGATGGAGCCGAAGGAGCAGCGCAAGGTCGACCCGTTCATCGTCTTCGCGATGGCCGCCGCGGGCCAGGCGCTCGACGATGCCGGCTGGCACCCGACGAGCTACGAGGACCAGTGCGCCACCGGCGTGATGATCGGCTCCGGCATCGGCGGCATCGGCGGCATCTACGACGCCTCGGTGACCCTGAAGGACAAGGGCCCGCGGCGGATCTCGCCGTTCTTCATCCCCGGCCGCATCATCAACATGGCCTCGGGCCAGGTCTCGATCGCGCACGGGCTGAAAGGTCCGAACAGCGCCGTCGTCACCGCCTGCTCCACCGGCACGCACGCGATCGGCGACGCCGCTCGCCTGATCATGCTGGGCGACGCCGACGTGATGGTCGCGGGCGGCGCCGAATCGCCGGTCGACCGGCTGTCGATCGCGGGCTTCGCCGCCTGCCGGGCGCTGTCCACCGGCTTCAACGACACGCCGACCAAGGCCTCGCGCCCCTACGACAAGGCCCGCGACGGCTTCGTGATGGGCGAAGGCGCCGGCGTGGTGGTGCTCGAGGAATACGAGCACGCCAAGGCCCGCGGCGCCAAGATCTACGCCGAGGTGGTCGGCTACGGCATGTCGGGCGACGCCTACCACATCACCTCCCCCTCGCCGGACGGCGACGGCGCCTTCCGCTGCATGACGGCGGCCGTGAAGCGGGCCGGCATCGACCCGGGCGCGATCGACTACATCAACGCCCACGGCACCTCGACGCCGATGGGCGACGAGCTCGAGCTGCGCGCCGTTGAGCGCCTGCTCGGGGCCGCGGCCCAGGGCGTCGCGATGTCCTCGACCAAGTCCGCCGTCGGCCACCTCCTCGGCGCCGCCGGCGCGATCGAGGCGATCTTCTCGATCCTGACCATCCGCGACGGCGTCATCCCCCCGACCCTCAACCTCGACGACCCGAGCGTCGAGACCGCCCTCGACCTCGTCCCGCACGAGGCCAAGCGGCGGCGGGTGGACATCGCGCTGTCGAATTCGTTCGGGTTTGGCGGGACGAATGCGAGCTTGGTGATGCGGCGGGTTTCTTAACTCGCTGTTTTGGTTGTTATCGGCTCTGTTGGTAGAACTTCCAGCATCGCCGTAACTACACTCCGCAAAATTCCCACTGAAGACAATGCCTCGTCCAGTGATAAGGCAGCCTCTGAGTCTATTATTGGGTTTCTATGTAATCAAGTCATCTGGCCCAGCGAAGACAAAACCTTTTATCGCCAATATCTTTCGAACGCATTGTTTTAACGTAAACGCCAAGACTTCTTACTTTAGGATTTGGCAAGTTTGTGCTGACGACAGAGTAGTACTTTTGCAGCACGCTTTTAGCTGCCCTAAATAAATGATCTCCACAAGCGGTTGGCATGTCTTAAGCAATCGCTTTTGCTGCTTCTCTTACGTCGACCAACGCCTCGGGGACTTTGTTTTTTAGATCGGTTGGGAACAGCGCATAAGGGTCGTCCAGTAGCAACAGGGTATCGTGACTACCCTTTTGATTGACGAAAAACGCTGGTGTAATTCCCACTTCCGCCTGTAAAGCAATCTTGCAACGATCATATGCAGTTCGGATCCGATATAGAACAAATTCATCAACGTCACGCTCCAGATCAAAATCTCCTTGCGTTACGTTGGCAAATTCTCGCAGAAGGTCATTAGCAAGGATTCTTGAGCTTCTTACCGTCGAAGCAAAGACGCTATTGCCGACAAAATTGCCTACGAAGTTTGTGTGAGAATTACGTGGTGAAATATATGCTTGTAATTTACTTCCGATTTTTGAGGCACTATAGTTAGCCGATTCAAATTTTCGGCCAGCTCTTAAATGTATGGTAGTAAAATTCGGATCATCTAGCGCCTCTGTTTATTTTACGGTCTACCACCCCCGCCGCTCCCCCGCATCCGGCACCCGCCCCTGCGGCGTGAGCCCGTGCACCACCTCCGGCAGCACTTGAGACAGCTGCGACAGCAGCGAGTCCCGGTCCATCCCGGTCTGGCTCTGGAGCGCGCCGAGGGTGTCGGGGCCGAGCGCGCGGGCGAGGTCGTGGGGCTCGATGCTGCGGTTGCTGCCGTGGCCGATCCACGAGTCGATCACGTCGCCGAGGCCGCCCTGCCGGAAGCGGTCGACGAGGCCGTCGAGCCCGCCGATCTGACCCGATGTTTCATGTGAAACATTTCCTGATTGAGGAACATTGGCTCGATCGCTGGGGCCGTCAAGCATCCCGGAGAGATCGCTGTAATCGCCGGGCGGCAGCGGCGCGTCGCGGCGGCCGCCCTCCTGGTCGAAGCCGCCGATGTCGCCGGGATCCTGGGCGGAATCGTCGGCGGAGTGGCCGGGATCGCGGCCGTAGGGACCGGCGCCGCCGGAGCGTTCGGTGTCCGGGCCGGGTTCCGGCCGGCGCTGGCCGCCGCCGAACACGTCGCCGAGGGCGCCCCCCAACCCGCCGCTCGCGCCCTTGGCGAGCAGCAGCATCAGCAGCGCCTTCACGATCGGCGACATCGCGCCACCGGCCGCGCCGCCCGGGTTGCCGCTGCGTCCGCCGCCGAGCACCTGCCCGAGCACGCCGCCGATCACCGAATCGAGCAGACCCATGGTGGTTTCCTTCAATCAGGATGGACTGAGCGCACGAAAAAGCCCCCGCCGATCAACGGCGGGGGCCGGGCCGAGGTTGCGTCGCGCCTAGCGGGCGGAGCGCGTCGCGTCGGGCAGGTGCTCCTTCGGGTTCACCCGCGCGGTGCCGACGGTGCCGGTGTCCATCACGTCGGTGCCGGGCGCGAGGGCGCGGGCCGAGGGGACGGTCCCGTTCGGCCGCCCTTCGGCGTCCGGTAGGGTCGCGGCGGTGGGCTGGTCGATGCGGCTGGCCGCCGACTGCGCGCGTGCCGGCTCGACGAAGTCGCCGAGCATTGCGAGCGCACCGGAGCCGGCGAGGCCGGCGGCGAGGAGCGCGGTGGCGGCGAGGCCGGCGCGCGGGCGCAGGGTGAGGCGACGGCGGGCGGAGCGATCGAGTCTCATGGTTTGGGGTCCGTTGCGTGTCTCCGGTGAGCCCGAAGGCTCTGTCTGGAGGGGCAACGCCGGACCGGGGCGCCTCGGTTCCGCGCTGGCTTCAGGTTGTGGGGGGCTCGCTCGGTCGCACCCCCGCGAGGCGCCGGGCGAGCCCGCCGAGCGCGCAGCCGGCGAGGTAGGGCGCCAGCATCGCGACCGCGCTCTCGAGCCAGAACCCGGCGACGCCGGGCACGATCCCCGCGAGGGCGATGCCGGCCGGCACCAGGGTCGCGATCCCGAGCGCGGCGGGAATCGCGGGGCCGGAAGGCAACCCGGCGAGCCGGCCGACGCCGAGCCCGAGCATCAGGGCGGCGAGCGATCCCGGCCACAGGCCGGCGAGGAGAAGCATCACGGGCGAACGGCCTCTTGACGGTCAGGGCAGCACGGCGAAGGCGATGCCCGGCCGGTCCGAGGGTTTGGTCCGCGATGCTGAGCTGATCGACGCCGGCGCCGGCCTGGAGCAGGTACTCGACGACCACCCCGGCGCGCAGCCGCGCCAGGTCGGGCTCGGGCGCTTCGGCCGCCTCCCTGGGCTTCGCGTCCTTCGGCTTGGCGTCCTTCGGCTTGGCATCCTTGGCAGGCTTGGCGTCCATGGACGCCGGCGCGGCCTTCTTGTCCGATGCCTTGGCGTCGGGCTTCGCCGCGTCGCTCTTGGCCGGATCGGGCTTGGCCCCTGCCTGCGCCCCGGACGCGTCGGCGACCTTCGCCTCGGGCGGAGCGGGCGCGGGCTTGGCCGGATCGCCGTGGCCGGCGACCGCGATGCGCAGCGCGGGGCAGGTTTTGGCGAGATCGGCGAGACGATCAAGCACCGGATAGAAGATCGGCGCGAGCGCGCCCGAGCCTGGCGGGAAGCGCAGGCTGGTTCCGCCGACGAGCGCCGTCGCCTCGGCGCGGCAGGCCTCGGGATCGCGCGTCGGCACGGGGGTCTTCGGCACCACCGCGACGGTGGCGCTCCAGCCCGGCGGCATCGCGGCCGGCAGGGTCCGGGCGACCCGTCCCGCGGCCTCGCGATACAGGCTCTCGCCCGAGAGCGTCAGCGTGCGGTCGGCGACCGCGACCTCGCCGCTCGACAGGCTCGCCAGCACCGGCACCGCGGCGGACAGGGCGGCGGCGAGGTCCGGCGGCGCGCCGTCGGCGATGCGGGTGCGGTCGACGATGCGCTCGCGGAAGAAGCGCGGCTTCACCACGGCGAGCAGCCGGTCGCGCGCTTCCGTATCGGGGAGGTGGCCGGACAGGCTGACGCTGTCGGCCTCGCGCCGGATCGCGACGCGGTAGGGCGAGAGCGGCTTCACCGTGAGCGCCACCGCGCCGGCTCCGACCCCGGCGGGCCTGGCGTCGCGCATCGCCGTCTCGATCTCCCCGACGGCCTGGCTGTCGACGGCGTCGCCCGCGACCGACACCCGGGCGCCGTCGAAGCGGGCGCCGCCGCTCTGCATCAGCCCGACGAGGCGGACCAGGAACCGGGCGAGCGCGTCCGGCTCGATGTCCTTAGCGAGGCCGCGGGCGGTGCGCATCCGGTCCTCGACCGCGACGCCATCGGCGATCTCCGCGGCCAGCCGCCCGATCTCGGCCCGCGCCGCCTCCGAGACCACCGAGCCGGTGAGCACCACCCCGCCGCCGGGGTTTCGCGACACGGCCATGGTGAAGTCGTCGATCCGCGCCGGCAGGACGTCGACCCGGCCGAGCGTGTAGCCCGGCGGCGGCTCGGCGAGCGCGGCGCGCAGCGCGTCGTAGGCGGCGACGTCCACCGCCTCGCCCGAAACGGCGATCGCCATGTCCGTCACCGTGGCGATGGCGCCCGGCGCGAGGTTGCGCAGGCGCGCGACCGCGTAGGCCGCCGCCGCGGGGAAGTCGGGCGGCGCGCCGCGGGCGGCATGGGCCGCGTCGTCGATCGCCGTCTCGTCGGGGATCTCGGCGGCCAGGCGCGTCCGCAGGGCGGCGCGGCCGATCTCCGCCGGGCGGCTGCCGGAGAACGCGATGCGGTCGGGGGCGGTCCGGGTGGCGCTCCAGGCGAAGGGCGCGGCGGTCTCGATCAGCCCGATCTCGGGCACGATCCGGCGCGGCTCGGCCAGCGCCTCCAGCCGGGCGAGCGCCGCCGCGCGCGCGGCCGGCCCCGGCGCCTCGCCCTCGGCGACGATGTCGCGCCCGCGGACCGTGACGCGGAGCCAGGGCTCGGGCGATCCGGCCTCGGTCGCCTGCGCCACCGCCTCGCCGGCCTCGGCGATCCGCGCGCCGATCCCGGGCCCGGCGTACAGCGTGGTGCCGACCCAGATCAGCCCGACCACGGGCAAGCCGAGCAGCCAGCCCTTGGATCGCAGGCCGTCAAGCGATGCGGGCGGATGGCGAGACGGCACGGGCTACGATCCGATGATGGCGGGCGATCCTCGTCTCACAGAGCGCATGATCGGGCACGGGTCCCCTCCCCCGCGCGGGAGAGAGTGCTGAGCCGTGCTTCGAACACGCCGTCCGGTGCCGACACCCGGAGATGAGTGAGTCCTGGAACTTCTGCACCGGAAACCTGAACCGCCATCGCGGCATCATGAAGGCCGGCGGACGCTCACCCTTCGCGCAGCATCTCCAGCTCGAGCCAGCGCTCCTCGGCGCCGGACAGCTCGACCTCGGCCTGGGCGAGCATCGCCGACGCCTTGTCGAAGCGGGCCGCGTCGCGGGCGTAGAGGCCGGGATCGGCCAGAACCGTGCGGAGCTGCGCGATCGCGCCCTGCAGCTTCTCCATCCGCGCGGGCAGCGTCTTCAGCTCGTGCTGGTCCTTGAAGTTCAGCTTCGCCCTCGACGCGGGCGCCGCGTCGGCCCTTTCGCGAAGGTCGGCCTTTGCGCCGCTCTTGGCGTCGGCTTTCCCCTCGGCTTTTCCCTTGGCGCCGGCGCGCGCCTGCACGCCGATCCCGCGCTGGTTGACCATGTCGGAGTAGCCGCCGGCATACTCGACCCAGCGCCCCTCGCCTTCCGAGACCAGCACGCTGCCGACGACGCGGTCGAGGAAGTCGCGGTCGTGGCTCACCAGGATCAGGGTGCCGGAATAGTCGCCGAGCATCTCCTGCAGCAGGTCGAGGGTCTCCAGATCGAGGTCGTTGGTCGGCTCGTCGAGGACCAGAAGGTTGGCCGGCTGCGCCAGCGCGCGGGCGATCAGCAGCCGGTTGCGCTCGCCGCCCGAGAGCACCGACACCGGGGTGCGCGCCTGCTCGGGGGTGAACAGGAAGTCCTTCAGGTAGCCGACCACGTGGCGGCTGACGCCGTTGACGACGACGGAATCGCCGCTGCCGCCGGTCAGCACCTCGGTCACGGTCATGCTCGGCTCGAGCACCGCGCGGGCCTGGTCGAGCAGCATCATCTTCAGGTTGGTGCCCTGGCGGACGCTGCCGTCGTCGGGCTGCAGCTTGCCGGTGAGCAGGTTGATCAGCGTGGTCTTGCCGGCGCCGTTGGCGCCGACGATGCCGAGGCGGTCGCCGCGCATCACCCGCAGGGACAGGTCGGCGACGATCCGGCGCTCGCCGAAGCTCTTGCTCGCGTTCTTGGCCTCCATCACCAGCGTGCCCGAGGCCTCGGCCTCGCCGGCCTGCATCGTCACGGTGCCGACCGGGCGGCGGTCGTCGCGGCGCTCCTTGCGCAGCGCGTGCAGGTTGCCGAGGCGGCGCACGTTGCGCTTGCGCCGGGCGGTGACGCCGTAGCGGAGCCAGTGCTCCTCGTCGTTGATCTTGCGCTCGAGCTTGTGCCGGTCGCGCTCCTCCTCCTCGAAGAACGCGTCGCGCCAGGCCTCGAAGCCGGAAAACCCCTGCTCGATCCGGCGGGTGACCCCGCGGTCGAGCCAGATCGTGGCGCGGGACAGGGCGGAGAGGAAGCGCCGGTCGTGGCTGATCAGCACCATCGCGGCGCGGGTGCCCTTCAGCTCGGCCTCGAGCCACTCGATCGCCGGCAGGTCGAGGTGGTTGGTCGGCTCGTCCAGCAGCAGCACGTCGGGCTCGGGCGCCAGCGCCTGGGCGAGCGCGACGCGGCGGCCCTCGCCGCCCGAGAGCCGCGTCGGGTCCTCGCTGCCGTCGAGGCCGAGGCTTTCGAGCAGGTAGCGGGCGCGGTGATGGGCGTCGCCGTCGCCGAGGCCCGCCTCGACGAAGTCGAGGGTGGTGGCGAAGCCGGAGAAATCCGGCTCCTGGGCGAGGTAGCGGATCGTGGTGCCGGGCTGGACGAAGCGGACGCCGCGATCCGGCTCGACGTGCCCGGCGGCGATCTTCATCAGCGTCGACTTGCCCGAGCCGTTGCGCCCGACGAGGCAGGTGCGCTCGCCGGGCGAGACGGAGAACCCCGCTCCCTCGATCAGCGGCGTGCCGCCGAAGGTGAGCGCGATGTCTTGAAGGGTCAGGAGCGGTGGGGCGGCCATGGCCGGGCTTATGGCAGCGCGGCCGCCTCACCACAAATGCCGATGCGCTCAGGCGACCGGGTCGGCGGGGCCGGTCGGCGTCGGCATGCCGGGCGTGGTCACGGGGACCTCGGCCGGGGTGATGCCGGGCGCCTCGCTCGGGGTTTCGCCGGGGATCTCCGGGCCGGGCGCAGGGCTCGGCACGGTCGGCGGGTCGTAGGGCGTGTCGGGGGCCGGCGTCGGGTTCGTCGGCACCTCGGGGATCGCGCCGGGATCGGCCATGGGAAACGCTCCTCGCTGGGGTCGCGGCGCGTCTTGGCGCGCGCCGCGTGACGAGCGTGAACGGCGCGGTCGCGCCGGGTGTTCCGGTGTTACTTCTTGGTCAGCAGCAGGTTGCCTTCCTTGCCGACCATTTTCTTCACCTTGTCGGCGAACAGCGCGAGCAGCAGCGGCAGGTGGCACTCGACGCGCACGCTCTCCTGGCCGACGTCGATCTGGCCGTTCATGTTCTGCTTCATCGCCGAGATCGCGAAGTCGAGCCGGTCGCCGTTCCAGGCGAGGTTCTCGATGGTGACGCCGCTCTTGGCGAGCAAGGCGCGCCCCTGCTCGACGCCGGTCTCGATGCGGCGGCGCGCCTCGTCGCGGCCGAGGTCGTGCGGGATGTCGACGATGAGGGGTTTTGCCATGGCTTTTCGCGCTGCGTCTCCGGTTCAGGCCCGGAGATGGGGCCGGCCGGGGTGCGGGGCAACGCCGGCCGGCCTGCCCATCAGTTCACGACGTGCAGCGAGACGTAGGTGGTGCCGCCCATGCCGAGCGCCCGGGCCGAGCCGCGGGACAGATCGATGATGCGGCCATGGACGAACGGGCCGCGATCGTTGATCCGCACCACGACCGACCGGCCGGTGCGCCGGTTCTCGACGCGGACGCGGGTGCCGAAGGGCAGGCTGCGGTGGGCGGCAGTCATCCCGTTCGGGTTGAAGCGCTCGCCGCTCGCGGTGCGATGGCCGCTGCCGTACCAGGATGCGCCTCCGCTCTGGGCGGCGGCCGGCAAGGAGGCGGCGACGAGCGACAGGGCGGTTCCGAGGGTGACGGCGGCGTTTCTGGCGACGGGTCGGAAATGCATGCTTCGGTCCTTGGCTGTTGACGAGGGCGGCGCCAATCGAGACCGAACGGGGCTGAAATGAGACCCCCACATTTTGGGCAGCCGGATCACATTCCGGCCGAATTTCGAAGATGTCGCCCGCATTCGCCGCTACAAGCAACGCGCAAGCATTGAAGACTTGTCTTTTTCTCGGTGCGAATGCCCGATTACGCTGTGGTATAGTCTTCATGCCCCCGCACAGGGACGCAGGAAGAACCGCCGTCGAGGTCCGAGACGTGCGCTCAGCGAAACCCTGCTGCCCACCCTGCGACTGAGCTTGGCCGTAGCGTGGGGCCGGGCCGGGCTCGTGGGCGCGGCGCCGCGGGCGCCTGCCTGCACCGCCGGGTCGTTCCGGTTCCCGACCGTAGGGGCGCACGACCCGGTCGCCGCGTGGCGGTTGGAGCGATCCATCCGAAGATGCGAGCGCGGAACGCGACAATCGCCGCATCGGGTGCGGTCGATGCGGTCCCGGCAAGGCAAATCGCCGTGATGGGAATGGTTAAGGCGACGTGAACGCGACAGGCCGCGACGATCCAGAAAGAGATCGAAAGCAACGCCAGCCCCAAACCGGGACAGGAAGTTCCACAAATCGGAAACGCGACCTTTACCTTAACGGGGCCATGGTCTGCCGGTCAGTCGCGTAACCGGTGTTTGCCATGGCTTCCCCGCGTACCGTGGTTGCCGACGCCGCCGCCCGGAAACATGTCTCGCGTACCGGGCGCGCTTTGTCGGCACCACGGATGGGTCTCGTACCCGCCGTCCAGCGCCTTCCCCTCGACGAGATCCTCGTCGGCGACTGCATCGCGGCGATGAACCGCCTGCCGGCGTCGTCGGTCGACTGCGTCTTCGCCGACCCGCCCTACAATCTCCAGCTCGGCGACGCCTCGCTGATGCGGCCGGACCAGAGCCGGGTCGACGCCGTCGACGACGACTGGGACAAGTTCGCGAGCTTCGCCAGCTACGACAGCTTCACCCGCGACTGGCTCACCGCCTGCCGCCGGGTGATGAAGCCGAACGCCACGCTGTGGGTGATCGGGTCGTACCACAACATCTTCCGCGTCGGCAGCGTGCTGCAGGATCTTGGTTTCTGGATCCTCAACGACATCGTCTGGCGCAAGGCCAACCCGATGCCGAACTTCCGCGGCAAGCGCTTCACCAACGCGCACGAGACCCTGATCTGGGCCTCCCGCTCGGCCGAATCGAAGGGCTACACCTTCCATTACGACGCGCTGAAGGGCGGCAACGAAGACCTTCAGATGCGCTCGGACTGGTTCATCCCGCTCTGCACCGGCGACGAGCGCCTGAAGGGCGCCGACGGCAGCAAGGTCCACCCGACCCAGAAGCCGGAGGCGCTGCTCGCCCGCACGCTGCTCTCGGCGACCAATCCCGGCGACGTGGTGCTTGACCCGTTCTTCGGCACCGGCACCACCGGCGCGGTGGCCAAGCTGCTCGGGCGCCGCTTCATCGGCTGCGAGCGCGAGGCGGTCTACGCCGACGCCGCGCGCCGGCGCATCGACGCGGTGGTGCCGCTGTCGCGGGCCGCGCTCCTCGTCGCGCCGACCAAGCGCGCCGAGCCGCGGGTGCCGTTCCTCGGCGTGGTCGAGGCCGGCCATCTCAAGGCCGGCGACGTGCTCACCGACGAGCGCCGCCGCTTCAGGGCGACGGTGCGGCCGGACGGCCAGATCGACGTCGGCGTCGCCATCGGCTCGATCCACAAGGTCGGCGCCCTGGTCCAGGGCCTGCCCGCCTGCAACGGCTGGACGTTCTGGCACTCCGAGCGCGCCGGCAAGCTGGTGGTGATCGACACCTACCGCGCGAAGCTCCGCGCGGTGATGGGGGCGGCGGGCTAGAACCGAGCCCCCTCCCCCCCGACGGATCGCGGGCTTGCCCGAGATCCGCATCTCGTGTGCCCAAGTCGGGCAGGCCCGACTTGGGTGCGGCGGAGGGAATGCGTGCGCGCCGTCAGCGTTTCCGCATCGCCTTCCGCGCCGGCTTGCGGGGGGGCGGCACAACCTCAGGTTCTCCCTCGAACATCTCGTCCGTCGGCGGCGGCGGCTCGACGATGCGCGGCGTCGGCTTCGGCACCGGGCGGAAGCGCGGCGGGTCCGCGACCGTCTCGGGCGCTTCCCAGACTGCCAGCATCGGCATCGGCGGCGGATCGCGCTTCGGCCGGCCGCGGGGCTTCGCCTCGGATTCCGGCTTCGGATCGAAGGCGTGGGCCAGCACCTTCCTCATCACGCCGGGCAGCGGCTCCGCGTCGAGGTCGCGCCGCGGCGTGAAGCGCATCCCGGCCGGCGCCTGCGTCGACAGCGCGACGCGGGCGAGAAACACGGTCAGCTCCAGCGGGAAATGCGTGAAGCCGTGCCGCACCTGCCCCGGCAGCCGTTTCCAGCGCGCGTCGAGGGGCGCGTCGAGGAGCGCGCCTGCGGGGTCGTAGTCCGGTGCCCATGCGCTCATCGGCGGCTCGGCCATGCTGCCGAGCAGGCCTTCCGGCGGCCGGGTGCGCAGCAGGACGGCCTCGTCGCCGGAGCGGACGACGACGAAGGCCGCGCCGCGCCGCAGGGAGCCCTTCACGGCCTTGAGCTTGCGCGGGTAAGTCTCCGGGTTGCCGGCAGCGCGGGCGCGGCAGGGCGCCATCCACGGGCAGAGCGCGCAGGCCGGGCGCTTCGGCGTGCAGATGGTGGCGCCAAGATCCATCACGGCCTGCGCGAAATCGCCGGGCCGGTCGAGCGGCACCAGCCCTTGCGTCACGCGCCGGATCTCGGGCCGGGCGCCGGGCAGCGGCGCCTCGATCGCGTAGAGCCGCGTCATCACCCGCTCGACGTTGCCGTCGACCGCCGCTTCCGGGCGGTCGAAGGCGATCGCCGCGACCGCGCCGGCCGTGTAGGCGCCGATGCCGGGGAGCTTGCGCAGCCCGTCGAGGGTGTCGGGGAAGCGCCCGGCCGCGGCCACCGCCTTGGCGCAGGCGTGGAGGTTGCGCGCCCGGGAATAGTAGCCGAGCCCGGCCCAGGCCGACATCACCGCCTCCTCCGGCGCCGCGGCCAGGGCGTCGACGTCGGGGAAGCGGGCGAGGAAGGTCGCGAAGTAGGGCTTCACCGCCGCGATCGTGGTCTGCTGCAGCATCACCTCGGATAGCCAGACCCGGTAGGGATCGGGCCGCTCGCCGGGCAGCGCCCGCCACGGCAGCACGCGGCGGTGCCGGTCGTACCAGACCAGCAGATCGGCGGCCTTCGGAAAGGGTTCGGACGCGGACATCGCCGGCAGGCATAGCGGCCCGGGCTCTCCGCCGAAAGCGCTCCCTTTGCCGCCGGCCTTGCGCTATCCTCGCGCCCGCAACCGGCGGGATGTCCCAAGAACATGGCGCGCGTCAAACCGCTGGCGGAACTGATCGAGGGCTGCATCGGCCCGGCCTTCGCGGCGCAGGGCTTCGCCTCGACCGACATCCTCGCCGCCTGGCCTGACATCGTCGGCGAGCGCCTGGCACGATTCTGCCGGCCCTCGAAGCTCGAATGGCCCAAGCGCAAGCGCCGGACGGACGACGCGCCCGATTCGGGGACGCTGGTGGTGCGGGTCGAGGGCGTGTTCGCGATCGAGCTGCAGCACCTCGCGCCGGTGGTGATCCAGCGCATCAACGCCCATTACGGCTGGGCCTGCGTCGGCCGGATCGTGCTGCAGCAGGACCGGGTCGGCCGCAGCGCCCGGCGCCCGCCGGAGGCGACCGTCGACCCGGGCCGGCGCGGCGAGATCGCGCAGGCGGTCTCGACGATCGAGCACGACGGCCTGCGCGACGCCCTCGACCGGCTCGGGCTCGCCGTCGTCGCGACGTCGGCGAAGCGCTAGGCGCCTTGCCACGATGCGCCCGCGCCGTTACCGCACTCTCAACAAGACGACAGGACGGAACGCGGAGGCAGCCACGGCCATGATCACCCGGCGCGACGCTTTGAAAGCCACGGGCCTCGCCATCGGCGCCGCCCTCATCCTCCCCAAGCTGTCGATGGCCGCGCTCGCCGAGAGCGTGCCGGTCGACGGCCTGATGCAGCCGGGCCCGCTCGGCGACGTCTGGCTCGGGCCGAAGGACGCGAAGGTGACGATCATCGAGTACGCCTCGATGACCTGCTCGCACTGCGCCGCCTTCCACAAGATGACCTATCCGACGCTCAAGGAGCGCTACATCGACACCGGCAAGGTCCGGTTCACCCTGCGCGAGTTTCCGCTCGATCCGCTCGCCACCGCCGCCTTCATGCTGGCGCGCTGCGACGGCGAGGCGAAGTACTACCCGATCACCGACCTGCTGTTCGACCAGCAGCCGGCCTGGGCCTTCACCCCGAAGCCGGTCGACGCCCTGGAGCAGATGCTCAAGCAGGCCGGGTTCTCGAAGGAGAAGTTCGAGGCCTGCCTCAAGGACCAGAAGCTCTACGCCGCGGTCAACGGCGTGAAGCAGCGCGGTCTCGAGACGTTCAAGGTCGATTCGACGCCGACCTTCTTCATCAACGGCGAGCGCTACACCGGCGAGATGACGGTCGACGGAATCGAGAAGATCATCAAGCCGATCCTCGGTGCGTGAGGGTTCCGGGCGGGTCTCGCGCGACGCTGCGCATGCGCACGGCCCCGAGCGGGATTTTCTCAACGGCTGGAATGCCTTAAGCTCGACCTTTCGAGCCTTGACACCCCGGGGCGCCGAAACTAAGGTGCGCCGCGCTCGAAGGAGGCAATCCGCCCGGTTCCGTTCCTCTCGCCGATGTGAGTTCTCGCCGTGAGCGGCAACGACGCAAGGGACGAGGGAGAGACCGGACGGCCCACGCCGCCCGACAGCGAACTCTCAGCGAGGCTCCGACGCCTCGAGACGCAGATCGAACGGAAGCGGCCCCCGGCCCCTCCCGCTCATTCGTCGCGTTCGGGTTCGTCCGGAAGTCCGTCCTCCCTCGGGCAGGCCATGACGCTCTCCACGGAGTTCGTCGCCGGCGTGATCGCGGGAGGGGTGCTCGGCTGGATCTTCGATCGGATGCTCGGGACGAAACCCTGGGGTCTGATCGTACTTCTGATGCTGGGCTTCGTCGCTGGCGTCTTCAACGTGATGCGGGCATCCGGCTTCGCCGGCGCCCGTTCCGGACGGGACACCCCGCGGGATCCGTGAGGGCGACCGGTGTTTTGTGACCATCGATCCGGTTCGGCCATGCGGGCCGCCGGCAACGAGACGTGAGGGCGGAAGACGGCATGGCGGCCAGCATCGACCCGGGGCACTCCGTCGCCTTGCGACCGGATCCGATCCATCAGTTCGAGCTCAAGTCGATCCTGCCCTTCGGGCATCTCGGCCATCAGGAACTCGCGTTCACCCAGTCGGCGCTCTACATGTTCGCCGCCGTCGGCGTCATCGCGCTCCTGACGATCGTCGCCACCTCGAGCCGCTCGGTCGTGCCGGGCCGGATGCAGTCGCTGGCCGAGATCTTCTACGAGTTCATCGCCGACACCCTGCACCAAGCCACCGGCGACGGCGGCAAGCGCTTCATGCCGCTGGTGTTCTCGCTCTTCATGTTCGTGCTGATCCTGAATCTGTTCGGCATGATCCCCTACGCCTTCGCAGTGACCAGCCACCTCGTCATCACCTTCGGCCTCGCCGCCCTGGTGATCTCGGTCGTGGTGATCTACGGCGTGATGAAGCACGGCGCGCACTTCTTCGGCCTGTTCGTGCCGCAGGGCGTGCCCAAGCCGCTGCTGGCCCTCCTCGTGCCGATCGAGGTGATCTCGTTCATCTCGCGGCCGATCAGCCTGTCGGTGCGTCTGTTCGCGAACGTGCTCGCCGGTCACATCGCGATGAAGATCTTCGCGTTCTTCGTCGTCGGGCTGCTTTCCGCAGGCGCATGGAGCGTGCTATCGCCCCTCCCGCTGTTCCTGACGATCGCGCTGACGGCTCTCGAATTCCTCGTTGCGGCGCTTCAGGCATACGTCTTCGCGACGCTGACGGCGATCTACCTCAACGACGCGCTTCACCCCGGCCACTGAACAGGCCGGCTCCACCCGCGGCAAACGACGCACTCTCAAGACACTTCAGGAGTTTTCTATGGATCCCGTCGCTGCGAAGTACATCGGCGCCGGCCTCGCCTGCCTCGGCATGGCCGGCGCGGGCATCGGCCTCGGCAACCTGTTCGGCCAGTTCCTGGCAGGCGCCCTTCGCAACCCCTCGGCCGCCGACGGCCAGCGCGCCACGCTGCTTCTCGGCTTCGCGCTGACGGAAGCGCTCGGCATCTTCTCGCTGCTGATCGCCCTGCTCCTGCTGTTCGCCGTCTGATCGACGCCGACACCGCCGCCGCGCCGTTCGAGGTCGCGGCGGCCGATCACCAGTGAGCGCTCCGCCCCTCGCGCGAGCGCTCCATCGTCTTTCAAGGTCATACGGACGGGGCCATGGCGCAGCCGAATTCCCTCACCACACCGCCCGCCGGTTCCGACGTCCACATGGTCCCGGCCGGTGCCGCGGAGCCGGCGCACGCCGCCGCGTTCCCGCCCTTCGAGACCCACACCTTCCTGGCGCAGCTGATCTGGCTCGCCCTCGCCTTCGGCCTGCTCTACTGGCTGATGGCCAACATCGCGCTCCCGCGCATCCAGGGCATTCTCCACGACCGCTCCGCGCGCCTCGCCGCCGACCTCGACCAGGCGCAGGCGATGAAGACGGAAGCCGACGCCGCCGGCGAGGCCTACGCCAAGTCGCTGCGCGACGCGCAGGGCAAGGCCCGCGAGATCGCGCAGGGCACCCGCACCGAGCTCGCCGCCGCCGCCGAGACCAAGCGCAAGGCGCTCGAGGCCGAGCTCAACCAGAAGATCGCAGCCTCCGAGGCGACGATCCAGAGCCGGACGCAGGAAGCCATGGGCAACGTCCGCGCCATCGCCAGCGAGACCGCCTCCGCGATCGTCGAGCGGCTGACGGGCCAGGCGCCGGACCAGGCCAGCCTCGACCGCGCCCTCGATTCCACCGCGACCGCGCACTGAGACGGAAGAACCGACCATGTTGATGACAGCGGAATTCTGGGTCGCGGTCGCCTTCCTCGTCTTCATGGCGATCGTCTGGAAGGTCGGCGGCTTCGGGATCATGACCAAGGGCCTCGACGGTCGCGCCGTCCGTGTGCGCCACGAGCTCGACGAGGCCAAGCGCCTGCGCGAGGAGGCGGCCGCCGTGCTGGCCGACTACAAGCGCCGCCGCGCGGAAGCGGAGCGCGAGGCCGAGACCATCATCGCGAGCGCCCGCGACGAGGCCGAGCGTGCCGCCGCCGAGGGCCGCCAGCGCCTCGACGACTTCATCGCCCGCCGCACCAAGTCGGCCGAGACCAAGATCGCCCAGGCCGAGGCCAAGGCCCAGGCCGAGGTCCGTGCCGCAGCGGCCGACGCCGCGGTGAAGGTCTCCGAGACGATCCTGCGCGAGCGCATGCAGGGCGAGGCCGCCCAGGCGCTGGTGCGTTCGAGCCTCGGCGAGATCCGCACCCGCATGCGGGCCTGACCCTTTCGGGCAGGACCGACCGATCAAGCCGCCTCCGGGCGGCTTTTTCGTGCGCGTGCCTTCGCCCGCCCCGCTCACGTGCCGGAGACCGAAGCGGTCCAGCGCCGATGATGGCGCTGGTGCCCTCTTCCGCCCGGCGACTGCGTCGCTCTATTTCGCAAGAATGTCGGGGAAGGCGTGCGCCTCCCCTCCCCCCTCTGCGGGGGGAAAGGCACGGTGGGCGACGCTGCCGAAAGATGGATCCGTCCCACGAAACGGAAGTGACGCGGATCGCCGCTCGCTCGATGTCGCCGCCTCGAGAATCAGAGCTGCAGGAGGTGCCATTCGACACCGCGCGCGTCGGCCGCCCGGTGGTCGGCCTGCTGCTCAACCGACAGATGCTATAGGGCACACCGTCCTCGCCGTGCCGGGCGGGCCATCCTCCGCGGACTGCGATGTCGCCGATCATCTCCATCGACAATCTGTCGAAGACCTACGCCTCGGGCCTGTCGGCGCTGAAGACCGTGAACCTCGCGATCGCGCGCGGCGAGATCTTCGCTCTGCTCGGGCCGAACGGCGCCGGCAAGTCGACCCTGATCAACATCGTCTGCGGCATCGTCACGCCGAGCACCGGCACCGTGACGGTCGACGGGCACGACATCGCCTCGGGCTATCGCGGGGCGCGCAAGGCGATCGGGCTGGTGCCGCAGGAACTCACCACCGACGCGTTCGAGAGCGTGTGGAACACGGTGAGCTTCACCCGCGGCCTGTTCGGCCTGAAGAAGGATCCCGGCCATATCGAGCGGGTGCTGCGCGACCTCTCCCTGTGGGAGAAGCGCGATTCGCGGCTGATGACCCTGTCGGGCGGCATGAAGCGCCGGGTTCTCATCGCCAAGGCGCTGTCGCACGAGCCCAAGGTCCTGTTCCTCGACGAGCCCTCGGCGGGCGTCGACGTGGAGCTGCGCCAGGACATGTGGCGCATGGTGCGGCGCCTGCGCGAGCAGGGCGTCACCGTGATCCTGACCACGCACTATATCGAGGAGGCCGAGGAGATGGCCGACCGGATCGGCGTGATCCGCAAGGGCGAGATCATCCTCGTGGAGGAGAAGGCCGAGCTGATGCGCAAGCTCGGGCGCAAGCAGCTCACACTCCAGTTGCTGGCCCCCCTCGCCGCGCTGCCGGCGGATCTCGCCGACCGCGGCCTCGAGCTCGGCCCCGGCGGGCAGGAGCTGGTCTACACCTACGATGCCAAGGGCGAGCGCACCGGCATCACCGGCCTGCTCACCGATCTCGGCGCGGCCGGCATCCGGTTCAGCGACCTGCGCACCAGCCAGTCGTCGCTCGAGGACATCTTCGTCGATCTCGTCAGGGAACGCGCATGACCGCGGCCGCCGCGAGGTCCGAACCATCCATCCCCCGGCTGCCGGCAGGCGCGAACGCGCGTCGGGGCCCGGGGCGTCGGCATCGAGAGGCAAACCGATGAACTGGCCGGCCATCCGCGCGATCTACCGGTTCGAGATGAGCCGCTTCTGGCGCACGGCGATGCAGAGCATCCTGGCGCCGGTGATCTCCACCTCGCTCTACTTCGTGGTGTTCGGCGCGGCGATCGGCTCGCGGATGAGCACCGTGGACGGCGTGCCCTACGGCCTGTTCATCGTGCCGGGACTGGTGATGCTCGCGCTGCTGACCCAGAGCATCGCCAACGCCTCGTTCGGCATCTACTTCCCGCGCTTCGCCGGCACGATCTACGAGATCCTCTCGGCGCCGATCTCGCCGGTCGAGGTGGTGCTCGGCTATGTCGGGGCGGCGGCCTCGAAGTCGATCCTGATCGGGTTGATCATCCTCGCGACCGCCGCGCTGTTCGTGCCGCTGCACATCGAGCACCCGGTGTGGATGATGGCCTTCCTGGTGCTGACGGCGGTGACGTTCAGCCTGTTCGGCTTCGTCATCGGCCTGTGGGCCGACGGCTTCGAGAAGCTGCAGCTGGTGCCGCTCCTCGTCGTGACGCCGCTGACCTTCCTCGGCGGCAGCTTCTACGCGATCGAGATGCTGCCGCCGTTCTGGCGCACCGTCAGCCTGGCGAACCCGGTGGTCTACCTGATCAGCGGGTTTCGCTGGGCCTTCTTCGGCACGGCCGACGTCGCCATCGGCATCAGCCTGGCGATGACCGGCCTGTTCCTGGCGGTCTGCCTCGGACTGGTCGCCTGGATCTTCCGCACCGGCTACCGCCTCAAGAGCTGAGCCGTCGCCCCGGCTGCCTGGAGCCGTTCGAAAACGCATAAAGACATCTTTATGTCTTGATTGCTTCGTATCCGGCGCTCTGCTAGATGCCTCGGCGAGAGGCAACCCGCGACACGGAGCGAAGCGAAATGGCCCAGGATTACATCGTCAAGGACATCGGCCTGGCCGAGTACGGCCGCAAGGAGATCTCGATCGCCGAGACCGAGATGCCGGGCCTGATGGCCACCCGCGAGGAATACGGCCCGTCGCAGCCGCTCAAGGGCGCGAAGATCGCCGGCTCGCTGCACATGACGATCCAGACCGCGGTGCTGATCGAGACGCTCAAGGCTCTCGGCGCCGACATCCGCTGGGTCTCGTGCAACATCTACTCGACCCAGGACCACGCAGCCGCCGCGATCGCCGCCGCCGGCATCCCGGTCTTCGCCATCAAGGGCGAGACCCTAGAGGAGTACTGGGACTACACCTCGAAGCTGTTCGACTGGCATGGCGGCGGAACGCCGAACATGATCCTCGACGACGGCGGCGACGCCACCATGTTCGTCCACCTGGGCCTGCGCGCCGAGAACGGCGACACCGCCTTCCTCGACAAGCCCGAGTCGGAGGAGGAGGAGATCTTCTTCGCGCTCCTGAAGAAGAAGCTCGCCGAGAAGCCGAAGGGCTGGTTCGCCGGTCTCGCCGACGCGATCAAGGGCGTCTCGGAGGAAACCACCACCGGCGTCCACCGCCTCTACAACCTCGCCAAGGAGGGCAAGCTGCTCTTCCCGGCGATCAACGTGAACGACGCGGTCACCAAGTCGAAGTTCGACAACCTCTACGGTTGCCGCGAGTCGCTGGTGGACGGCATCCGCCGCGGCACCGACGTGATGATGGCCGGCAAGGTCGCGATGGTCGCCGGCTTCGGCGACGTCGGCAAGGGTTCGGCCTCTTCGCTGCGCCATGCCGGCTGCCGCGTGCTGGTCTCGGAGGTCGATCCGATCTGCGCGCTCCAGGCCGCGATGGAAGGCTATGAGGTCGTGACGATGGAAGACGCGGCGCCCCGCGCCGACATCTTCGTCACCGCCACCGGCAACAAGGACATCATCACCCTCGACCACATGCGGGCGATGAAGGACCGGGCGATCGTCTGCAACATCGGCCACTTCGACAACGAGATCCAGGTCGCAGGCCTGAAGAACCTCAAGTGGTCGAACATCAAGCCGCAGGTCGACGAGATCACCTTCGCCGACGGCCACCGCATCATCCTGCTGTCGGAAGGCCGCCTGGTGAACCTCGGCAACGCCACCGGCCACCCGTCCTTCGTGATGTCGGCCTCGTTCACCAACCAGACGCTGGCCCAGATCGAGCTCTGGACCAACCCGGGCAAGTACGAGAAGCAGGTCTACACCCTGCCGAAGGCGCTCGACGAGAAGGTCGCGCTGCTCCACCTCGAGAAGATCGGCGTGAAGCTCTCGAAGCTCCGCCCCGACCAGGCCGCCTATATCGGCGTTTCCGAGAACGGCCCGTTCAAGCCCGACCACTACCGCTACTGAGACCCTCGGCGCGGGGACGCGCCGGGCAGGACCGATGCGAGACAGGAGGGCCCGGCGGTTGCGCCGGGCCCTCTTCGTTTGTCAAGGCACCACCGCCCGGCCGGACTGTGTCTTCTGTGTGTCGTTCGCACGCGACCTGCCGACCCACGGTTACGGCCAAGCTAATTCCGCTTCCGGCGCAAATCCCCGACGCGTTAGACTGCCCCCGGTTCGGCAGGTCGTCAGGTCGTCGCGTCTCCCCTCCCCCCGAAACGGGGCGCGGGGAACTGGCGCCGCATGCGCCACGCATTCGTTCGCGTCGGTCCGACCGGCGGTTTTGGGAGACGGGACGGATCATGGAGGTCGATCGGGCGGCACGGCGCATCGCCGGGGCCGGCGCTCTCTTCGCCGCCGCGACCGGCCTCCCGGCTCCGTCCCTCGCGGCGGGCGCCGACTTTCCGGCCTGGGGATTCGGCTCGCACATGCACAACGTGGCGGCCGCCGCGATCTTCGGCGGCCTCGTCGCCTTCGCCACCATCGTCGCCCTGCTCTACCTGAGCGAGCGCTCGCGCTGGATCCGGCGCGAGCGCGAGCAGGCCGCGGCCCTCGACGCGCTCAGCGGCGCCCACGACCGCGCCGAGATGCTGCTCGCCGCCGAGCGCCAGATCATCGTGACCTGGGACGGGCGCAGCGAGCCGGTGGTCGAGGGCGACGTCGGGCTGGCCTTCGACGGCACGCGCCCCGCGATCGGCTCCGCCCGCCGCATCCTCGCCTTCGGCACGTGGCTGGTGCCGACCGACGCCGAGGCGATCGAGACCGCGGTCGAGGCCCTGCGCATCCGGGGCACGAGCTTCCGCACCACCCTGCGCAGCCAGTCCGGCCGCAGCATCGAGGCGCAGGGCCAGGCGGTGGCCGGGCGCGTCCTGCTGCGCCTGCGCGAGACCACGGAGGATCGCCGCCAGATCTCGGAGCTGCGCGAGACCCTCGAGGATGCCCGCCGCGGCCTGTCGGCGCTGGCCGGCCTGCTCGACGCGATCCCGCAGCCGGTCTGGCGGCGCAACCGCGAGGGCGGCCTCGCCTGGGTCAACACCGCCTACGTCGCCGCGGTCGAGGCGGCGAACCGCGAATCCGCGATCCAGGCCGGGATCGAGCTGCTCGACCGCCCGGCCCGCGAGATGATCGCCCGCGAGGACGGCCAGCGCCGCCCCGCCGGCCAGCGCGCCGCGTTGCGCCTGTCGGCGGTGGTGGCCGGCGGCCGCCGCATCCTCGACGTCACCGAGACCGCCCTGGAGGGCGGGCGGGTCGGGATCGCGGTCGACGTCTCCGAGCTCGAGAGCGTCCGCGCCGACCTGCAGCGCCAGATGGATGCGAACGTGCGCACCCTCGACCAGCTGCCGACCGCGGTGGCGATGTTCGATGCCGGGCAGCGCCTGATCTTCCACAACGCCGCCTACCGCCAGCTCTGGGAGCTCGACCAGGGCTTCCTCGACGGGCGCCCGCTCGACGGCGAGATCCTCGACCATCTCCGCGCCCAGCGGAAGCTGGAGGAGCATGCCGACTTCCGCAGCTGGAAGCAGGGCGTGCTCGCGGCCTACCGCTCGGCCGAGGCGAACCCCGCCTGGTGGTACCTGCCCGACGGCCGCACGCTGCGCGTGCTGGCCGAGCCGAACCCGCAGGGCGGCCTCACCTACCTGTTCGACGACGTCTCGGACCGGATGAAGCTCGAATCCCGCTACAACGCGCTGATGCGGGTGCAGGCCGAGACGCTGGACACCCTCAAGGAGCCCGTGGCGGTCTTCGGCGCCGACGGCCGCCTGACCTTCGCCAACCGCGCCTTCGCCACCGCTTGGCGCCTCGACCCCGAGACGCTGGAGGCGCGTCCGCACGTCGAGGCGGTGATCGAGGCGTGCCGCGTGCTGGCGCCGGCCGACGAGCCCTGGCTCGACATCCGCGACGCAGTGGTCGGGCTCGAGTCCCGCACCGGCCTCGCCTGCAAGCTCGAGATGGTCGACGGCACCGTGCTCGACTGCGCCGCCCAGCCCCTGCCCGAGGGCGCGACGCTGATCACCCTGATCGACGTGACCGCGAGCGTGAACGTCGAGCGGGCGCTGACCGAGAAGAACGACGCGCTGGAGAAGGCGGCGCAGCTGCGCGACACCTTCGTCCACCACGTCTCCTACGAGCTGCGCTCGCCGCTGACCAACATCATCGGCTTCACCCAGCTGCTCGGCGACGAGACGGTCGGCGCCCTCAACGCGCGCCAGCGCGAGTATTCCGAGCACATCATGCGCTCGTCGGGGGCGCTGCTGGTGATCATCAACGACATCCTCGACCTCGCCTCGATCGATGCCGGCTCGCTCGAACTTCAGCGCGAGACCGTCAACGTCCAGGCGACCGTCGAGGCGGCCCTGCTCGGCATCGAGGACCGCCTCGCGGAATCCGATCTGAACCTCGTCCTCGACGTGCCCGACGACATCGGCAGCGTGTTCGTCGACGGCAAGCGCGTGCGCCAGATCCTGTTCAACCTGATGTCGAACGCGGTCGGCTTCTCCAGCGCCGGCCAGAGCATCACCGTTCGGGCGCGGCGGAATGCGGGCGACCTCGTGCTCAGCGTGCGCGACCAGGGCCGCGGCATGCCGCCGGAGATCGCCGCCCACGTGTTCGACCGCTTCGAGAGCCACACGCTGGGCACCCGCCACCGCGGCGTCGGCCTCGGCCTGTCGATCGTGCGCTCCTTCGTCGAGCTGCACGGCGGCCGGGTGTCGCTCGATTCGCGGCCCGGGGCCGGCACCTGCGTCAGCTGCAGCTTCCCGATCGTCGCGCCGACGATGCCGTCGGCGCGCGACTCCGAGGCGGCCGAGTAGGCCGCTTTCCGTCAGCCGAGGGCCCGCGCCGCCTCGGCCACCGCCTGGACGCGGCCGTCCACCGTCCGCGAGGCTTCCGCGATCCCGTCCATGTTCAGCCGGACGCGCTGGACGCTCTCGGCCGCGTTCTGCATGTTGACCGACATGTCGCGCGTCACCGCCGCCTGCTGCGTCACCGCGGAGGAGACGCTGAGCGAGATGTGGCTGACCTGCCCGATCGTCTGCCCGACCAGCTCGATCGCCCGCACCGCCTCCGCGGTCGCCTCCTGGACCGCCGTGACCTGCTTGCCGATCTCCTCGGTCGCGCGCGAGGATTGCGTCGCCAGCGCCTTGACCTCGGCGGCGACGACGGCGAACCCGCGGCCGGCCTGCCCGGCGCGCGCGGCCTCGATCGTCGCGTTGAGCGCCAGCAGGTTGGTCTGGTCGGCGATAGTGCGGATCGTGGTGATCACGCTGCCGATCCGCTCGGCCGAGGCGGTGAGCCCGGAGATGATGGTGCGCGCCTCGTCGGAGCGGCCGACCGCCTCGTCGGAGGCCGTCTTGGCGTCGATCGCGTGCCGCGTCAGCTCCTCGATCGAGGTCGAGAACTCCTCGGCGCCGGCGGCGACCGCCTGGACGTTGCCGGAGGTCTCGGCGGCCGCGCGCGCGGTCTCCGTCGACTGCCGGCTCACCCCCGACATCTCCTGCATGATGTGGCCGAGGTCGACCTCGATCAGGCGCTGGCCTTCGGCGCGGCGGCGGCGCTCGTGCACCTGGGCGGTCACGTCGGTGGCGAACTTCACGACCGCGAAGGGGCGGCCGTCGCGATCGAGGATCGGGTTGTAGGCGCCGTGGATCCAGACCTCGTTGCCGCCCTTGCCCATCCGGCGGAACTCGCCCGCCTGGAAGGTGCCTCCGGCCAGCGCCTTCCAGAACGCGGCGTAGGCCGGGGAATCGGCCTCGGCCGCGTCGACGAAGATCCGATGGTGGCGGCCTTTGATCTCGTCGAGCCGGTAGCCCATCGTCGTGAGGAAGTTCGCGTTCGCGTCGGTGACGGTCCCGTCGAGGGTGAAGTGGATCACGGCCTGGGAGCGGTTGATCGCGTCGATCTGGCCCTGGCTGGTCGCGGCGGCCATGGTCTCGGCGGTGATGTCGGTGGCGAGCTTCACGATCTGCACCGGCTGGCCCCGCCGATCGAGCACGGGATTGTAGGATGCCTGCAGCCAGATCTCGCGACCGTACTTCGCCACGCGCTTGAACGAGCGGGCCTGGGTCTCGCCGCGGGCCAGGGCTTCCCAGAAGGCGCGGTAGGCCGCGCTCTCGCGCTCGCTGCGCTCCATCAAGATCCCGTGATGCGCGCCTCGGATCTCGGAAAGCGTATACCCGAACAGGGTCAGGAAGTTCGCGTTCGCATCGATGATCCGCCCGTCGAGGCCGAAAACGATCCGCGCCTGAGACCGATCGATCGCATCGATCAGGGCGCTCATCTTCTGGTTGAACATCGTCATCGTCAGTACCCCGCGGCGCGCGACATGACTTTTAGCTTGGCAGGCGAGGCTTAAAATTTGATCCACCGCGACTTTTAGCAGGACACGACTTCGCGCTCGCGGCGCCCAATGACGAACTTCGGGACGCATCGAGGTCGTCGAGCACGCTGCGGTCTTTCTTGTCGGCAACACCTTCCGGTTGTTTCAGGCTGCAAGCTCAGCCGGAATATCGGAATCGGGCGTTCCGAACGCATCCGACCGAGCGCGCGGCGCCGGCGAACGCCCTGCGCTCGGTCCGGCCGCAGCTTGACCGGGCCTCGTTCGGCCGCCACGACGCTGGCGATGCCCGAGCACGCGCAATCCGGCTGGACCGTCTTCCGCAACGGCGATTTCCGCCTGTTCGGGATCTCCCGTTTCCTGACCGGTCTCGCCTACCAGATGCAGGCCGTGGCCGTCGGCTGGTTCGTCTACGACCTGACCCGCTCGGCCTGGGCGCTCGGGCTCGTCGGCCTGGCGGGCTTCCTGCCGGCGATGCTCGCTGCGCTGATCACCGGGCACGTCGCCGACACCTACGACCGCCGCCTCGTGGCGGCGGCGGCCTTCGCGGTGCAGGCGGCGACGAGCGCGGCGCTTCTCGCCTATGCTTGGAGCGGCGCGAGCGCGGTGTGGCCGGTCTACGGGCTCGTCGTGCTGATCGGGACGGCCCGCGCCTTCGCCAACCCCGCCCTGCAGGCGCTGCTGCCGACGCTGGTGCCGCGCGACCTCTTCGGCGCCGCGATCGCCTGGAACGCCTCGCTCTGGCAGAGCGCGTCGGTGCTCGGGCCGGCTTTCGGGGGCTTCCTCTACGCGCTCGGGCCGATGGTCGTGTTCGGATCGGCGTCGGCCAGCTTCGCGCTGGCGGCGCTCGCGACCACGGCGATCCGCTATCGGCCGGCGGCGGTCACGGAGCGGCCGCCGGTGACCTGGGCGACGCTGTCGGCCGGGATCGGCTACATCCGCGCGCACCCGGTGGTGCTCGGCGCGATCAGCCTCGACCTGTTCGCGGTGCTGCTCGGGGGCGCCACCGCCCTGCTGCCGATCTTCGCCGCCGAAGTGCTGCATGTCGGCCCGCTCGGCCTCGGCGCGCTGCGCAGCATGCCGGCCGCCGGCGCCGTGCTGACGGCGATCGTGCTCGCCTACCGGCCGCTGCGGCGCCATGCGGGCGTGCGGATGCTGCGCGCCGTGGCGGTGTTCGGCCTCGCCATCATCGTGTTCGGGCTCTCGACCTCGCTGCCGCTGTCGATGGCCTGCCTGTTCATCACGGGCGCGGCCGACATGATCAGCGTCTACGTCCGCCAGACCTTCGTGCAGGGCGAGACGCCGGACGCGATGCGCGGCCGGGTCTCGGCCGTGAACACCGTCTTCATCGGCGCCTCGAACGAGCTCGGCGAGTTCGAGTCCGGCTCGGTCGCGGCACTCATCGGCGCGGTGCCGGCGGTGGTCGTCGGCGGCGCCGCGACGGTGCTCGTCTCGGTGCTGTGGGGCCGGATCTTCCCGGCCCTGCGGGCCCGCGACCGCCTGCTGCGCGAGGGGTGAGGCCGGCGACCGACGGCAAACGGCCAAGCTAACCCATTCCGGCCAGGATGCGCTGCTCTACGGACGGCCGCCCGGCTGGTCCGGGTTCGTGGAGGAAGAAGATTTTGCTCGTCCGTACCGTCGTTGCGTTCGCCCTCACCACCACCGCCGCGCTCGCCGCGCCGAACGCGTCGGCCGTGCCCGACCGCGCCGCGCTGAAGCAGAACTGCACCGGCGACTACCTCGCCCTGTGCAGCGAGTTCGCCCCGGACAGCCCCGAGGTGCATGCCTGCTTCAAGCAGAACCGCGCCAGCCTGTCGCCGAACTGCCAGGCCGCGATCGGCAGCTACACGAAAGCGCAGAAGCGGGGCTGAGGCGGACCCGTCGTGCGGCCGTCGACGGATCGGGGTCCTGGAACGGACGACGCCCGTCACGTCGCGTCCTCGACGCTGCCGCGCGACCGATTATCCCTTCTGCATGCGTTCAGGCGCCGCGAAGGGATGATGGCAGGTTGATCAGGCATTCGGCCGTCGATCGAGCCCGTCGGACGGTGATCTGCGAACCGGTCGACCTCGCCTAGCGAGCGCCGCCGCTGACTTCCGATCCGGTCCCGTCGCGGCGGGATGCCGGCCAGGCCGAACGCGCCGCGCTGCGCGATCGCGCAGGGGCGCTTGCCCGGGACGCCCTCGCGACGGAGGGTCGGGGCGATGCGGTCGAGCCCGCCCGGTAGGTGGCCCCGGGGCCGAGGCCTACTTCCCCGAGAGCAGCGGCGACCAGGTCGGGTCCGAGGCGTAGGACGGCGTCGGGACCGGCGCCTCCACCTTGCCGGTGATGTCGACCATGTAGAGCTTGCCGCCGCCCTGGCCGCCGGGGTCGCGGAAGAACAGCACGTACTGCCCGTTCGGCGCGAAGGTCGGGCCCTCGTTGTGAAAGCCCTCGGTGAGCACGCGCTCGCCCGAGCCGTCGGGCTTCATCACGCAGATCGCGAAGCCGCCCTTGCGCTGGCGGGTGAAGGCGATCAGGTCCCCGCGCGGCGACCAGGCCGGCTGCGAGGCCGAGCCTTCGCCGAACGAGATCCGATGCGGGTTCGAGCCGTCGGCGCCCATCACGTAGACCTGCTGCGAGCCGCCGCGGTCGGATTCGAACACGATCTGGCTGCCGTCCGGCGAGTAGGTCGGCGAGGTGTCGATCGCGTTGCCGTTGGTGATCGAATGCTGCGCCTTCGAGGCGATGTCCATGGTGACGATGTCGGCGTTGCCGCCCTGCTGCACGCTCATCACGAGGCGGCGGCCGTCGGGTGAGAAGCGCGGGCTCGCGCTCATCGAGTCGAAGTTGCCCATCGCCGTCCGGCTACCGGTCTCGAGGTTGATCACCTGCACCCGCGGCTGGTGGCCGGTGGCCTGGGCCATGAAGGCGATGTCCTGCGTCGCGGGCGAGTAGCGCGGCGCGACGATGGCGTTCTCGCCGGTGGTGAGCGCGCGGACGTTGGCGCCGTCCTGGTCCATCACCATCAGGCGCTTGCGGCGGTTCTCCTTCGGGCCGGACTCGTCGACGAAGGCGATGCGGCTGTCGAACCACGGACCGAGGCCGGTGATCTTGGTGTAGACGCTGTCCGAGATCAGGTGGCCGGCGCGGCGCGCGTTGGCCGCGTCAGTGCCGTATTGCTGGCCGGTGATCTGCTGGCCGGAGGTAACGTCCCACAGGCGGAACTCGACCTTCAGCCGGCCGGAGCCGTCGCGCGAGACGCGGCCGGTAACGAGGCCCTGCACGCCCGCGGCGCGCCACTTCTCGAAGCCGGGGGCGGCATCGAAGTTCGGCGATTCCGGGAAGCGGCCCTTCTCCAGCGGCAGGAAGTAGCCCGAGCGGCGCAGATCGTTCGTCACCACGCTCGAGACGAGGCCGCCGAGGTTCGGGTCGCCCGAGAAGTCGGTCACCGCGATCGGCATCGGCTGGAACGCGCCGCCGCCGATGCGGAGCTGAAGCTGGGCCTGCGCCGGCGCGGCGAGGCCGAGCGTCGCCAGCAGCAGCAGCACGAGGCCATAGAGGGCGGCGGGCACGTGCCGGGCCCGGGTGAGCGATCGATGCAGCATGGGTCTGGTCCGGGAGCGTTGGAACGGGTGCCGGCGAGGTCCTGGCGTCAGGTCGTCAAGGCGGCGTCGGCGGTCAGGTCGCGGTGAACTCGAACTCCGCGTTGATCGCCTTCCAGTCGTTGTAATAGGGCTGGTACTGCGCCGGGATCTTGTAGGGCGCGCAGCGGCGCACCGCACGCAACGCCGCCTGCGCGATCGACTGGTCGACCGAGCTCGATCCGCCGCGCATGATCCGCGGCTCGGTCGAGAGCGAGCCGTCGGCGTTCAGGCGGATGTCGAGCACCGGCAGCACCACCCCCTGGGCGGCGCCCGGAGGCGCCGAGTAGCAGCGCTCGATCTGCTGCTGCAGCATGCCAACGAGCGCGTCGCGCAGCGACGGCGACAGGCGCTGGGCGGTGCCGGTGGCGGCGCCGAGCGAGGCCGTGCGCTGGACCTCGTGGCCGGTGGCGCCGGTCGATTGCGACGGCGCCTTCGAGGCCAGGATCGACTTGATGTCGCCGGCATTGAACTTGGCGGCCAGCTCGGCCTGCTTGCGCGCCTTCGCCTCGGCGTCGGCCTTGGCCTTCGCGTCGGCGACCGCCTTTGCCTTCGCCTTGGCGGCGGCCTCGGCCTTCGCCGCGGCGGCGGCCTCCGCCTTCTCCTTGGCCTCCTCGGCCTTCGCCTCGGCGATCTCCTTCTGGCGCTCGGCCTCGGCTTCCGCCTTCGCCTTGGCTTCGGCCTTGGCGGCCGCCGCCTTCTCGGCGGCCTTCGCGGCTTCCTTGGCCGCGTCCGCCTTGGCCTTCGCTTCGGCCTTCGCCTTGGCTTCCGCGGCCGCCGCCTCGGCCTCCTCGCGCTCGACCAGCTTGGCGAGCTGCTCGCGCTTCACGGCTTCGGCCTTGGCGGCCTCGGCGGCGGCCTTCGCTTCGGCCTTCGCGGCGGCGGCCTTCTCCGCGGCCGCGGCCTTGGCCGCTTCCGCCTTGGCCTCGGCCTTGGCGGCTTCGGCCTTCTCGGCGTCCGCCTTCTCCTTGACCATCTTGGCGGCCTTCGCCGTCTCGGCGGCGGGATCGGGCTCGTTGACGCGCAGCGGCATCTCGTCGGCGTTGGCGAACTTCATGTCGCTGGTGCGCGTCGGCGCGGTCGGAGAATCCACCTTGGCGTTCTCCGGCTCCTTCTCCTCGAACTTCTCGGCCTTCTTGTCGGCCCGCGGCTTGGCGTCCGACAGCGGCTTCTCGGCGTTGCGCTCGCCCTTGGTCAGCTCCGAGAACTGGTTCTCGGTGATCACCTCGACGGGCACGCCCTCCTGCGCCTCGGGAAGCGCGGGCGCGGCGACGCTGAACAGGGCGAAGACCAGCAGCCCGACATGGGTGCCGGCCGAGACCCAGAAGCCCGGTTCGCTGCGGAAGGAGGGAAGCCTCACAGGTCTGCTACCGCTGCTCGGGCTCGGTGACGAGCGCCACCTTCTTGAAGCCGCCGCCGGTGACGATCGCCATCACCTGGGCGACGCGGCCGTAATCGACCCGCTTGTCGCCGCGCACGAAGACGCGCTCCTCGAAGCCGGACTTGGCCTCCTGGGTCAGCTTCGGGATGATGGTGTCGTCGGTCAGCTCGTCCTCGCCGAGGAAGACCTGTCCCGACTGGCGGATCGACAGCGTCACCGGCTTGGTGTCCGAGTTCAGCGGCGAGGCCTTGGATTGCGGCAGGTCGAGGGGCACGCCCACCGTCATCATGGGGGCCGCCACCATGAAGATGATCAGCAGCACCAGCACGACGTCAATGAACGGCGTCATGTTGATCTCGTTGATCGGGCCGCCGCCGCGGCGTCCCCGCCGCCGCCGCTTGCCGCCGCCCTGCGCGCCCGCCGCCATGCTCATGTGTCGATTCCTTCGCGGATTTCGGTCAGGCGGCGAGCGACAGGCGCTCGTCGATCTGGCGCGACAGGATGGCGGAGAACTCGTCGGCGAAGCCTTCCAGGCGCGACTGCTGCTTGGCGACCGTGGCCTGGAGCTTGTTGTAGGCGAGCACGGCGGGGATCGCCGCGAACAGGCCGATGGCGGTGGCGAACAGCGCCTCGGCGATGCCCGGCGCCACGACGGCGAGCGAGGTGTTCTTCGAGGCCGCGATCGAGGTGAAGGCGGTCATGATGCCCCAGACCGTGCCGAACAGGCCGATATAGGGGCCGGCCGAGCCGATCGAGGCGAGGAACAGCAACCGGCCCTCGAGGCGCTCGACCTCGCGCTGGATGGTCACGTCCAGCACCTTGTCGATGCGCTGCGACAGCGACTGGATCTGCCGGCCGGTGCCCTCGAACGAGCGCTTCCACTCGCGCATGGCGGCGACGAACAGCGCGGCGAGGCCGGTGGCCGGGCGGTCGTTGAACGACCGATACAGCTCCTCGAGGGACCGGCCGGACCAGAACGCGTCCTCGAACGCATCCATCTCGTCCTTGGTGCGCCGGAACAGCAGCGTCTTGTCGACGATGATCGCCCAGCACCAGATCGAGGAGCCGAGCAGCCCGATCATCACGAACTTGACGACGATGTGGGCCTGGAGGAACAGCCCGAGCAGCGTCATGTCGGCGACGGGCGCGGCCTGCATCGCATCTGCGGGGTTCATGGGCTTTGGTCCTCGGACGTCTCGACGGCGGCGGCGCGACGACCCGGCGGGCCAGCGCGCTCCATCCGAAATCATCGAGCGAATTCAAAGGGAATCGCGTTCGAATCTGTCGAAAGTAAGGGCCGGGTGCGGTGCACGCGGGGCGTCGCTTTCCCACCGCATAAGCGGGCGGGTTGGTTAAGGAAGGGTTGCCGGGGCCAGAGCGCGGCGCAGGGCGTCGGGCAGCCGGATCGCTCGGCCCGCGCGGACGCAGGCGACCACCACCTCGGCACGGACGAGGACCACGCCGTCCCGGCAGACCTCCTGGTGCAGGTGCATCGAGGCGCCGCGCAATTCGCGCGTGCTGGTGACGATGGAGAGCACGTCGTCCATCCGCGCCGGCTTCAGGTAGTCGATCTCCATGCGGCGCACGACGAAGACGAGGCCGTCCGCCTCCCGGTGCAGATCGGACTGGTCGCCCGCGAGCCCGCGCAGCAGCTCGGTGCGCCCGCGCTCCATGAAGCGCAGGTAGCTCGCGTGGTAGACGAAGCCCGAGAAGTCGGTGTCCTCGTAGTAGACGCGCACCGGCAGCGCGTGGGCATCGATCGATGACGTCACGGGTTCGATGTCCTTCTGCTGCCGCAGGGCGGTGCTGGACGGTGGCAAGGGCCGACGTCCCGTCGGGCACGGATCGGACGAGGGTCCGTCCCCACCCTCCCGTCATCGCGGGGCCGCGCGGCTCCGGGATGACGGGCAGACATGGCGACGGCATGGCGGGCGGAGGGAGAGGACGAGGCCCTCGCGAACGCGAAAGGGCCGCCCCTCCCAGGGCGGCCCTTCCGTCAGTGAATCCGTTTCGACGATGCCGAAGCGGGATCAGCCGCCGATGCGGTTGGCGAGCGAGGCCGAGTGGCCATGCTCGTTGGCGATGTAGGGCAGCGCCTCGTTTGCGAACTGGCGGCCGGCGGCGTTGTCGCCGTTGCGCGAGTAGGTCTCGTACAGCTCGAGGGTGCGGGCGTCCGAGCGGGCCTGCTGATCGATATAGGTGCGGTCGAAGTCACGGCCGTTGCGGGCCGACTTCAGGCGCTCGATCCGGTTCTGGCCGTTCGGGCCGATCGCGACGCGGCGGCCGGGCTCGGTCGGGCTGTTGTCGATGATGCCGACGCCGCCGAGGACGCCGCCGACGATGCTGGTGCCGAGGTTGGCGGCGATGGTCACCGGGGCGAGCACGAGGCCCACCGGGTTGTCGATGCGGGTGTCGAAGCCCTGGCGATCCGAGACGACGGTGCCGCCGGAGGACAGCGACGTGCCCTCGGGCAGAAGCGCCTTGGTAGTGGCCTCACGCTCGGTGATCACGCGGTTGGCGTAGTTCCGGACCTGCGGGTTGCGCGAACGCTCCAGGGCGATGCGGCTCGACTCGATGCTCACGGCATCCGAGCGAAGGGCCTCGGCGCGGAACTCGGGAGTGTCGGTGCCGGCGGCGCCGACGCCGCGCTCGAACGGCGAGACGCGGATGGGAAGGGCGTCCTGGGCGAAGGCGGGGGCGGTCAGCGTGGCGAGCGAGAGACCGAGAACGGCGAGGGTGGCGGTACGCTTCATAGGAGAACGATCCTTTGTGGTTCGCCGGTGCGTCGAGGCCCCGGGCGATTGCGGGCACAACGGGTCGGATCGCCGCTCGTTCCGCACGTGCGAACTACGTAGCCACGCTTCCGGCACATGCTGAGCCGAGGAACCGAGCCATCGCGGCGTTGTGAAGCGGTACGCGGAACATCGATTTTCTGATTAGTCGCAATGCCTTGCTTGGTTTATGGCGGTGGCATGTGACAAGTTTCCGAACCGCGTCCTATGCCGACATGGCATAGCTGAACCGGTGGAACGGCATGCGTCGACGGCGTTGCGCCTCGGCGGAACTCGATGAAACGCGACTTCGTGTCCCGTCCTCGGACGGTCGCTTCGGCAATGCGACGGCACGGACTAGGTCTCGGGCTCGTCCTCGACGAAGAGACCGATCTGCGTGATCGGGTCGCGCTTGGGCATGGCGAACCCCATGTGCTTGAAGGCATGCTGCGTCAGCACCCGCCCGCGCGGCGTGCGCATCACGAAACCCTGCTGGATCAGGTAGGGCTCGATGATGTCCTCGATCGCGTCGCGTGGCTCCGACAGCGCGGCCGCGATGGTCTCGATCCCGACGGGGCCGCCGCCGAAGGATTTCGCGATCATCGTCAGGTACTTTCGGTCCATCACGTCGAGGCCGACGGGATCGACGTCGAGCAGCTTCAGCGCCCGGTCGGCGATCGCCCGCGTCACGGTCGGCGCCTCGGCGACGACGGCGAAGTCGCGCACCCGCCGCAGTAGGCGGCCGGCGATGCGCGGGGTCCCGCGGGCCCGCCGGGCGATCTCGTTGGCGCCGTCGTCGGACATGCCGAGCCCGAGCACCCGCGCGCCGCGGCTGACGATGAGCTGCAGCTCGTCGATGTCGTAGAATTCGAGCCGGATCGGGATGCCGAAGCGATCGCGCAGCGGCGTCGTCAGCAGGCCCGCGCGGGTGGTGGCGCCGACGAGCGTGAACTTCGGCAGCTCGATCTTGACCGAGCGCGCCGCCGGCCCCTCGCCGATGATCAGGTCGAGCTGGTAATCCTCCATCGCCGGATAGAGGATCTCCTCCACCGCCGGGTTGAGGCGGTGGATCTCGTCGATGAAGAGCACGTCGCGCTCTTCGAGGTTGGTGAGCTGGGCCGCCAGATCCCCGGCCTTGGCGATCACCGGCCCGGAGGTCGAGCGGAAGTTCACGCCGAGCTCGCGCGCCACGATCTGCGCCAGGGTGGTCTTGCCGAGGCCAGGCGGCCCGACGAAAAGGACGTGGTCGAGCGCCTGGCCGGTCATCTTCGCCGCCTGGATGAAGATCTCCATGTTGGCGCGCGCCGCCCGCTGCCCGATGAACTCGGACAGGCTAAGCGGACGGATGGTCTGATCGACGTCGTCGGCCCGCTTCTCCGGGTCGAGGATCGCGCTGGTCAGGGGTTTCGGCTTGCTCATGGAGCCTCGGCTGGGGATGCGATCCTCCTAACCCGCGCCCGCGGCGATGTCTAAGCGCGCCTTGCCGCCGTCGGATCGTCCGGCCAAGCCCGAAAAACAACCCTCGATTGTTTTTTCTTCGGCATGGTTGAGGTCGCGTTAATCGTTTCCCGGCCTCCTGGCCCCTGTCTTCACCGCCGCCCCGTGCCGTCGTTCCCGGCACCGGACCGACGACCGCGCCGTCGCGCGATCGCCGGATCGTCTCTTCGCGCCTTCGGATGGGCCGCATGCCGCACCTCGTATCCTGCCCGCCGCGCCGTCGCCTCCTCGCCACGACGGCGGTGCTGCCGCTGATCCTCGGGGCAGCGTCGATGGCGGCGCCCGATCCGGCCCGTGCGGCCTGCGTGGCGACCGCGACGGGCCTCGCCTGCGACGGGCCGGACGACGCGACGCTGGCGAGCCCGGTCGTCGGTCCCGGCGGCCTGTCGAAGGCCGGCACCGGCCGCGTCACGCTCTCGGCCGCCAACACCTATGCCGGCGGCACCAGCCTCTCGGCCGGCACGCTCGCGACTTCCGCGCCCGGAACGCTCGGCGCGACCGACGGCGCCTTGCTGGTCTCGGGCGGGCGGCTCGACCTCGGCGGCACGACCCAGGCCGTCGGGCTGGTGCGGCTCACCGGCGGCACCATCGCCGACGGGACGCTGCGCGGCTCGGTCTACGACGTGCAGTCCGGCGGCATCGAGGCCGCGCTGACCGGCCCCGGGCCGCTGGTGAAGACCGGCGCCGGCACCGTGACGCTGTCCGGCGCCAACAACTTCTTCGGCGGCACCCGCGTCGATGGCGGCACGCTGCAGCTGACCGGGAGCGGTCGTCTCGGCGCGGCGGACGCGGCCCTCGTGGTCGGGGGCGGAACGCTCGATCTCGGCGGCACCGCCTCCAGCGCCGGCCCGGTGGTGCTCACCGCCGGCACGATCCGCAACGGCACGCTGCGCGGCGCGATCTACGGCCTGCAGAGCGGCACCGTGGACGCGGTGCTGTCGGGCCCCGGGACGCTCGCCAAGAGCGGCGACGGCACCGTCCTGCTGACCCAGGCCAACAGCTACGCCGGAACCACCTCGGTCACCAACGGGACCCTGCGCGCCGGCATCGCGGGCGCCCTCCCCGCGGGCAGCGCGCTCCTCGTCGCCGGTGCCGGGACCTTCGACCTCGCCGGCTACGACCAGAGCGTCGCCGCGCTGAACGGCGACGGTCGGGTCTCGCTGGGCGGAGCCACCCTCACCGCCGGCTCGAACGGCACCGACGCGCTGTTTTCCGGCACGATCGACGGCACCGGCACCGTCGTGAAGACCGGCGCCGGCCGCCTCGACCTCACCGGCGACAGCCCGTTCGCCGGCGGCGTGACGGTGGCGGAAGGCCGCCTGCGGGTCGGCGGCGACCTCGGCGCGGCCGATGTCGGCGTCGCCTCCGGCGCGACGATCGAGGGCATCGGCACGCTCGGCGGCCTCAGCGTCCGCAGCGGCGGCCGCGCGGCGCCGGGCTACGACGGGATCGGCACGCTGTCGGCCAACGGCAACGTGCTGTTCGAGGCAGGCTCGATCTTCCAGGTGAAGGCGGATGCGGCCGGCAACAGCGACCGGATCGCGGCGGGCGGCGTCGCGACCCTGCGCGGCGGCCTCGTCGACGTGCAGGCGCAGCCAGGCGCCTACAGCGCCAACACCACCTACACGATCCTCACGGCAGCGGGCGGCGTGCAGGGGCAGTTCGCCGCCGTCACCTCCAACTTCGCCTTCCTGACGCCGTCGCTGACCTACGCGGACGACGCGGTGCAGCTGCACCTGACCCGCAACGACCTCGGCTTCGACACCGCCGGCGCGACGGTGAACGGCGTCGCCGCCGGCCGGCGCGCGCAGTCGCTCGGTGCCGGCCAGGCGGTCTACGACGCGGTCGGCCCGCTTTCCGCCGCGCAGGCCCGGCAGGCCTTCGACGCGCTCTCGGGCGAGGTCCACGCGACCGCGGTCACCGCGCTCGTCGAGTCCGGCGGGCTGGTGCGCGAGGCGATCCTCGATCGGATGCGCTGGTCGGACGGCGCCGGCCTCACCTGCACGCCGGCCGCGCCCGGCCTGCCGACAGAGCGTGCGCCGATCGCCCGGGTGTCGCTGAACTCCGTGCCCGAATGCGGCACGGGCCTCGGCCCCGGCGGCCTCGACCAGCGGATCGTCGGCTTGTGGGGCCAGGGCTTCGGCAGCTTCGGGCGCACCGGCTCGGACGGCAACGCCGCCGCCCTCCAGCGCAACACCGGCGGCCTCGTGATCGGCGGCGACGTCGCCGCGAGCGACCTGATCCGCGTCGGCGCCGCCGCCGGCTACACCGACACCGCCCTCGACATCTCGCTGCGCATGTCGAGCGGCAACGTCCAGACCGGGTTCGGGTCGGTCTATGCCGGCATCGGCCTCGGCGCGCTCGACCTGCGGATCGGCGGCCTCTACGGCGTCAGCGACACCGAGACCCGGCGCGACGTCGCGTTCGCCGGCTTTCGCGACAGCGCCCGCGCCTCTTACGGCGGCAGCGTCGCGCAGGGCTTCGGCGAAATCGGCTACCGCATGGACCTCGCCGGCCTGACGCTGGAGCCTTTCGCCGGCGGTGCGGTGATCCGCGTCGGGCAGGACGCCTTTTCCGAGACCGGCGGCGCAGCGGCGCTCACCGGCGCGGCGCGCGACGCCACCGTGTCCACCGCGACCGCGGGCGTGCGGGCCGAGGCGCGGATCGACGGCTTCGTCGGCGGCCTGCCGATGCTGCTGCGCGGCCTCGTCGGGTATCGCGGCGCCTTCGGCGACGTCACCCCGAACGCGCTCCTCGCCTTCAATGCCGGCGGCGTCTCGGCGCTGACCCGCGGCGCGCCGGTCGACCGCAGCGCCGTGCTGCTCGAGACCGGGTTGAGCTGGATCGTCCTACCCTCGACCACCGTCGGCCTGTCCTATGCCGGGCAGATCGGCGCCCGCGCCCAGGACCACGGCGCCAAGGGCAACCTGACCTACCGCTTCTGACGCCGCCACCACGCGACGAGGGCGGCCCAGGTCCTCTCGATCCAGCGGGCGGCCTTCTCCAGCGGCACCTTCAGCCAGGGCACGTCCTGCGCCAGAAGCGCGAGGCCGAGCGGCAGCATCCACAGGCCGAGCACCGGCAGGATCGAGAAGATCCCGCCGAGGATGAGCAGCAGCGCGGCCCCCACCCGCAGCCACAGGCGCGACGGCTCGCGCAGCCAGTCGACGGCGCGCTGCAGCGGCGCGGGCAGCTTTTGGGAGAGGTGCGCGACGCGCTGGTCCCAATCGTCGGGTGTCGGGTTCATCCTCCAGGAACGCACCAGCGACGAAAACGTCGCCGGATTTTCTCGGTCCCGGTGTGCGGACGGGGCAGCGTCGGGCGCCGCTCAGTAGCCCAGCGCCAAGCCGGTGTTCCGGCGCGGGTCGTTCGCCCCGTAGAACCGGTTCGCCCCGACCGCCTTGCCGCCGAGCACCGGCGCGCCGATCAGGATCGCGGCGAGGTGGTTGGCCGGCTGCGGCCCGGCGAAATGGTGGCCCATGCCCTCGAGGATCCTGCGGGTGTCGGGCGAGAGCGCGAACCGCTCGACGTTGGTGACGTCGGGCAGCCACTGGTTGTGGATGCGGGGCGCGTCGGCCGCCTCCTGCACGTTCATGCCGTAATCGACGACGTTCAGGATGCTGTGCAGCACCACGGTGAGGATGCGGCTGCCGCCCGGCGTGCCGGTGACGAGGACGGGCTTGCCGTCCTTGGTCACGATGGTCGGGCTCATCGAGCTCAGCGGCGTCTTGCCCGGCGCGATGGCGTTGGCCTCGCCCTGCACCAACCCGTAGATGTTCGGGACCCCGACCTTGGCGGTGAAGTCGTCCATCTCGTCGTTGAGCAGCACGCCGGTGCCGGGCACGGTGATGCGCGCGCCGAACCAGTCGTTCAGGGTGTAGGTCACCGAGACCGCGTTGCCGGCGCCGTCGACGATGGAATAATGCGTCGTGTTGCTGCCCTCGTGCGGCGGCACCCCCGGCTTGAGCCGGCTCGACACGCCGGCCTTGCCCGGATCGATCGCGCCCCGGATGGTCGCCGCGTAGGCCTTGTCGGTCAGGCGCGCGGTCGGGTTGTCGACGAAGTCGGGATCGCCCAGGTAGCTGTTGCGGTCGACGTAGGCGTGCCGCATCGCCTCGATCTCGTAGTGGATCGCCTGCGCCGAACCCCAGCCGAGATCGCCGAGGGGGTAGCCTTCGAGGATGTTCAGCATCTCGCAGATGACGACGCCGCCGGAGCTCGGCGGCGGGGCCGAGATCACGCGGTAGCCGCGATAGTCGCACTCGACCGGCTTCAGCTGGCGGGTGCGGTAGCGGTCGAGGTCGGCCTGGACGATCAGGCCCTTGCCGGCCTGGCTGGACGCGACGATCGCGCTGCCGACCGGGCCGCCGTAGAAGCCGGCCGCGCCGTGCTCGGCGATCGTCCGGAGCGTTCCCGCAAGATCCTTCTGCACGAGCGTCCGGCCGGCCCGGAACGGCGCATCGCCGTTGACGAAGATCGCGGCGGAGGCCGGATCCCTGCGCAGGTCCGGGGTGGCGATGGCGAACATGTCGGCATCGCCCTGCTCGAGGACGAAACCGCCCTCGGCGTAGGCGATGGCCGGGGCGATCAGCTCGGCGCGGGCCATCGTCCCGTAGGTCTCGCGCGCCGTCTCCAGGCCGGAGACGGTGCCCGGCACCGCCACGGCGAGGGGGCCGCTGACGCTCAGGCCCTTGATGACGTTCCCGTCCCTGTCGAGGTACATGTCGCGGGTCGCGGCCAAGGGCGCCTTCTCGCGAAAATCGAGGAAGGTCCGGCGCCCGTCGGCGAGCTGGACGGTCATGAAGCCGCCGCCGCCGAGGTTGCCCGCGGCCGGGTAGACCACCGCCAGCGCGTAGCCGACGGCCACCGCCGCATCGACGGCATTGCCGCCGCGCTTCAGCACGTCGACGCCGACCTGGGTCGCGAGGTGCTGCGCGGTCACGACCATGCCGTGCTCGGCCGCCGCGGGCGCGATCGAGGCCGCTCGGGCCGGCATCGCGAGGGCGAGGATCGCGAGCATCGCCGCGACGGCCCGGGCCGGCCTGCGGTGCGACCCAGCCGTCCGCGTCGGGCCAGGGCTGCCGTCCGTTCGATCCAGGCGCATCGTCGCTCCGAGGAAAGTTGGTGAGGCCGCGCTCGCGGCCCGGGCGGTGGAATGGGCCGCCAAGGTCGGCGCCGCGTCAACCGGCGCCGGGCGAAAATCGCGAAGGGCCGCCTCCCGCCCCGCAAGCCGCGTTCCGTGCCCGATCGCGGCGTGCGCCGACGGCGAAAAGCCCCGCCGGCTGGCCTCGGCCCCGGCCCTGCTGTTAAGAGGCCCCTCGACGGGCGGCCCGAAAGAGGCTCGGCCCGACGGAGGAACGATGCCTCGCTTTATTCTCCCCATCGCCGGAGCCGTGCTGATCGCCATGACCGCTGCCGCCAACGCCGACTACACCACCCTGCCCTCCGGCCTGAAGTATCAGGACGAAGTCGTCGGCACCGGGCCCGAGCCGAAGGCCGGCCAGAAGGTGACCGTGCAGTACACCGGCTGGCTCGACGACGCCGGCAAGAAGGGCAAGAAGTTCGATTCCTCGCGGGATCGCAACCAGCCCTTCACCTTCACCCTCGGCGCCGGCCAGGTCATCCAGGGCTGGGACCTCGGCGTCGCCACGATGAAGCAGGGCGGCAAGCGCACCCTGGTGATCCCGGCCGAGCTCGGCTACGGCGCCCGCGGCGCCGGCGGCATCATCCCGCCCGGCGCGACGCTGATCTTCGACGTCGAGCTTCTCGGCGCGAAGTAACGCGGACGGCTGCGCGAACGCGGGAGTTCGAGACGATGCTGTTCGCGCAGCTTCCCGACGACCTGTTCCGGCCGCTGGCCTCGCCGAGCCGGGCCTTCAACGCCGCGCTGCTGCTGCACCTGCACCGCAAGGTGATGGGCACCAGCCCCGACCCGGTGCGCAAGGCGGAGCTGCTCGCCGCCATCGGCGACTTCTCCGCCGACTGGGCGCTCGACCAGCAATCCGACGACGAGCCGGTGCCGGTCGATCCGATCGAGCGGCGCTCGGCGCTGTTCCGGCGCTTCCTCGAGACCGGCTGGCTGATCGAGCGGCGCGAGCGCTACGTGCCGGTGGTCGATTTCGACCCCGAGGCGCGGCTGCTGCTCGAGGAGCTGTCGCGGATGGAGCGCGGCGAGACCCGCTCCTACGGCGCCGCGATCCTCGACGTGCTCGGAAGTCTGGAGAGCGCGATCGCCAACCCGGCCGATCGCTCCGAGGCGCTCGGCAACGCGGCCCGCGCGGCGCAGGCCTTCCTCGGGCACGTCCGCGGGCTGGCCGGCGCGATGCGCAAGATCGAGGAGCGCATTCTCCACGAGGAGGACATGCGCGCCGCCTTCCGCCTCTACTTCGAGGACTTCGTCGAGCGCCACCTGATCAGCGACTACCGGACGCTGCACACGCGCTACAACCCGTTCCGCTTCCGCTCGGCGATCGTGCGCGAGGCGGGCCGCGCGCTGCGCGACCCGCTGCTGATCCGCGCGCTCGCCGAGGCGATCCTGCGCGAGGGAAGGGCGGCGGAACTCCGCGTCGCCGAGCGCGGCGTGCGCGCCGACCTCACCCAGATCCTGTCGATCTTCGAAGGACTCGACCGGCACCTCGACGCCGTCGACGACGTGGTCGCGCGGATGGAGCGCCGGATCGCGGCCGCCGTCCGCTACATGGACCGGCCGGATTCGGCCGGGATCGAGCGCACGGCGGCGGCCCTGCGCGCGGTCGGCGCCGCGGCGGCCGCACCGGACGTGGCACCGGCGATCTCGCTGCTGCGCCCGCCGATCGGGACGCCGCACCTCGCGATCCCGCGCGGGCGAAAAGTCCCGATCGAGACCGAGGCGCTGCCGGATTTCGAGATCGATCCCGCGATCGAGGCCTTCGTCGAGGCGAAGGCGGCCTATCGCCGCCGCACCACCGTAACGGCGGAGACGATGACCGCCTTCCTCGACCGCCACCTCGGGCCCGACGGCACCCTGCGCGGCTCGGCGATCGCGGTCGCCGACGTCGACGCCTTCGTCGTGTTCCAGCGCCTGCGCGAGATCGACGTGCTGTTCGAGGGCGCGCTCGGCACGCGCTACACGATCGCCCGCGTGGAGGGCCGGCTCGCGAACGGCTGGCTCGACTGCCCGGACTTCGTCATCCGCCGCATCTCGGGCGACCGGCATGCTTGAGCCGTTCCGCGCCATCGTCGACGGCGAGGAGCCGCCCCCGCCCGGCGCCCGCGCGCCCGACGTGGAGGAGCTGACCCGCGCGCTCGCGGTGCTGCTGAAGGGCCAGGTGATCTACGCGAACACCCCCGGCATCGGCCGCAGCTACGAGATCGCGCGCCACTACGCCCCGTTCTTCACCGACTACTTCGCCTGCCTCGGCTACGCGCTGACCGTGTCGCACCGCGACCAGATGGTCTCGCTCACGCTGGCCCAGGACGGCCCGCGTCACGACATCGTCGCCGAGCGCCTGCGCAAGGACGAGACCCTGGTGCTGCTGGCGCTCCGCCTGATCTACGAGGAAGGCTTGCGCGATCACCGCGTCTCCACCGACGGGCTCGTCGAGTGCACCACCGACGACGTCACCGAGCGCATCCGCACCGCCGCCCGCAGCGATCCGCCCGAGGAGACGCGGCTGATCGAGATCCTGCGCCTGATCGCCCGCCGCGGCGGCCTGCGGCTCGGCGAGCGCGACAGGGCCGAGCGCGTCACCCCGGTGAGCGTCCTGCCCGGCATCCTGGTGCTCGCCTCCGACGCGTGGCTCGACCGCCTGCGGGCGTGGTCCGAGGCGGCCGAGGGCTGAGTCAGGGCTTCGCCGCCCGTGGCGCGGGCAGCAGCGTGCGCAAAGCCTCGAAGTAGCGCCGACCGAGGATGCGCTGCGAGGCCGCGTCGAAATGGATCTTGTCGCCGGGGTTTCCGGTCAGCCCGTCGGCCGAGACGTCGACCGTCCGCGGCACCGTGTCGGCGAAGTGCGCGAGCGCGTCGAGGATCGCGGTCTGCGCGGGCGTCGGCTTCACCCATTCCGGCTCGAAGCGCCCCGTAACGAACGGCGCGTTCTGCGCGCCGCCGATGCGGGCGCGGAACGCGGCGACGGTGCGCGTGAGCCGCGCGGCGTAGTCCGAGCCGGACAGCGCGCCGACATCGGCCTCGCCCTGGTGCCAGAGGATCGCGGCGAGGCAGGCGTTCGGCGCGGCGGCGAGCGCCGCGCTGGTGCGCTTCACCGCGGCCTCGAACAGGTCGTCGCCGGGGTTCCAGCGGCCGTTGGCGAAGCCGGTGCCGCCGACGGCCGCGGGCACGAGCAGGATCCGGCGGCCCGGCGGCCGCGCGGCGATGTAGGCGCGGGCGAAGCTCAAGCCGAGGCCGACCCGCCCCGCGGCGGGCCCCGGATGCAGGAGCGGATCGATCGCGGCCACGATCCGGCCACGGCCGCCGGCCTGGCTCCACTGCCCGATGCGCGGATCGGGCGTCCCGTCGAGCGCGGCGTCGAAGCCCAGGCCGAACCCGACCATGTTCGACTGCCCGGCGAGCAGCACCACGTCGGTGCCCCGCCCCCGATCGGTCGGCCTGCAGACCCCCGCCGTCGCGGGCGACGCCAGCGCGAGGCCGACGAGGGCCGAAACGCCGAGCCTCCTGGCCCGGCGAGGACCCGTGCGCTGCGTTCTCAAGATCATGGCTGCCGTGCCCGCGCCCCCGGGATCGAGGGGCTTCCGGCCCCCCTCTACACCGAAAACCCGCGGCGCCGCCGCCGTCCGTGCTCTGCGCGCCCTTGCGTCTGCCCGCGCGGTTGGCCAACTGGGCGCCCCCGCCTCACCCGGATCGGACCCGCCCCCGGTGTACCGCCTCACCGACATCGCCCTTTCGAACTGGTACCTCATCCGGCGCGAGCAGATCCGGATCCGGGGCGCGGCGGCGCTCGTCGGGCCGACGGGGGCCGGCAAGTCGACGATCTTCGATGCGGTCGGGACCGTGCTGGCCGGCAACAACGCCAGCCGGCTGGCGCTGAACGCCTCGGCCTCGGGCCGCAGCGCACGCACCGTGCGCGACTACTGCCTCGGCTGGATCAGCGACCCGGCCGAGGGCGGGCGCCCGACGCGCGAGGCCTGCGAGACCGTCATCGCCCTGGTGTTCGAGAACGCCGAGAGCGGTCGCACGGTCTCCTTCGGGCTGGCGCTCGCCGCGCGGGCGACCGACCAGAAGGAGGAGGTGCTCTCCCGCTTCATCGCCACCGGGCACCGCTTCGAGATCGGCGACTACCTGCGCACCAATGCCGAGGGCAGCTTCACCGCGCCGTGGACCGAGATCGCCAAGGACCTGCGGCTGCGGGCCGAGCGCTTCGAGGAGTTCCGCTCCTCCGGCGAGCGCTTCACGGCGGAAGTGCTGGCGACCCTGCGCGAGGGTGCGCCGGCGCCGGACCCGCGCCACTTCCTGCGCACCTTCTCGAACGCGGTCGCGTTCAAGCCGATCTTCGATTCGAGCGCCTTCGTGCGCAGCTTCGTCCTCGACCCCGAGCCGCTCGACGTCGCGCGCGTCCGGCAATCGGTCGAGAATTGGCGCCGGCTGCTGGAGACGATCGAGGAGCTGGAGGTCAAGCTCGCGCGGCTGAAGCGTCTCGCCGGGCGCTACGAATCCTGGGCCGATGCGGTGCTCGCCTCCGGCATCCACGAGGCCCGGGCGGCCAGCGCCGAGCTGCGCCGCCGCTGCCACGATCTCGTGGCGGTGCGGGCCAAGCTCCGCGCCGGCGCCGAGCCGCTGCGGATCGCCCGCGAGAGCGTCGCCACGAGCCGCGGCTTCGTGCGCGACATCGACGGGGAGATCGCCGAGAAGAAGGCCCTCGTCGTCGTCGGCGGCACGGACGGGCGCCTGGCCGCCTCGACCATCGGCCTGTCGATGCTGGAGCGCGACCGGCGGGACCTGGCGGCCCGGGTCGCCGACCTCGTCGGCCTCGTCGGGCAGATGGGCAAGCTCCAGGCGGTCGCGCCGGTGCTGCGCCAGGTGGCGCCGCAGGCCGCGCGGCTCGCCGAGGCCTGCGCCCGCTCGGGGCTGCGCCGCGAGGCCCCGCCGGAGGAGACCCTGCGCCACGACGGGCCCCTCCCCGACCTGATCGAGGGCCTGCTGCGGCTGCCCGAGTTCGACGAGGCCCTGGACCGGGCCGCCGAGGACACGGCGCTGAAGGCCCGCGCGCAGGAGAGCGAGGCCGAGCGCTCGGCCCCCGCCCCGGCCGCAGGGCACGGCGCGCGGCTCTCCTCCGACACGGTCGCCTTCCGCGCCGAGCTGGCCCGGCGCAACATCGATGCCGTGCCGGTCTGCGAGCTCGCCGAGATCGTCGATCCGCATTGGGGGCCGGCGCTTGAGGGCCTGCTCGGCCGGGCGCGCGAAGCCCTCGTGGTCGCGCCCGACCGGCTCGAGGAGGCGCTCGGCGTGCTCCAGGGCAACCGCGACCGGTTCAGCCGCTGCATCCTGGTGAAGACGACCGACACCGCCGGCCAGCGGGCGCGCCGCTTCGACGACGGCCCGCTCTCGGTGATCGAGACCGACGACCCGCACGCCGCCGCCTTCCTCGGCGTGCGGCTCGGCGGCTACGATCTCGCCCGCGACGACGCCGAGCTGCGCCGGATGAGCCGCGCCGTGGCGCCGAGCGGGCGCACCACCGCCGGCATGGCCTACTCGGTGACCCGCTCGGTCGACCTGCTGATGACCCGTGGCCAGCGCGGCCCCACCGCCGAAGGCCGGCGCAACCACGAGGTCGCGGTGGCGGAGGCCAAGCGCCTGCGCGGCGAGGCCGTGGTCCTGCGCGAGGCCGCGCGGACGGCGGCGGCGATCCGCGCGCGCATCGCCCGCGGCGTCGAGGATTGCGACGCCCTGCGCGAGGAGATCGACGGGATCGAGGGCCGCAAGCGCACGCTCGCCACCGAGCGCGAGGCGATCGAGAAGCGCGACACCGCCGGCCTCGCCGAGGAGATCAAGGCGCTCACCGCCGAGCGCATCGCCTATCTGCGCGAGCTCTCCGAGGTGCTGGAACCGAAGCTCGACGGCCTGCTCGCCGAGGAGGCCGGGCTCAAGGCGCGGCTCGGGGCCGGGCGCGAGGCGGCGCGCGCCGCCTTCGCCGCCCGCCGCAGCGCCCTGCATAGGCTCGCCAGCGGGGATTGCCTGCGCATCCGCATGGTGCGCGGGCAGGTGTTCTCGGCCGCCCCCGTCCACGCGATCCGCGCGGGATTGGCTGGGCGGGAGGCGAAGGCGATCTCGGCTGCGGCGTCGGCCGAGCGCAGCCTCGCGCAGGAGGCGGCCGAGAGCGCGCGCTCGCACGGCCGCGCGGCCGAGCGCGACCTCGCCGAGTATTGCGCCCAGTGGCGGATCGACAACCCGCTCGGCCGCGGTGACGGCAACCGCGGCGACCAGCCGGCGACCTTGGGCTATGCCTGGGTCCGGCGCGAGCACGACGAGGTCGAGGGGCACGAGCTGCGCCGCTACCGAGCCCAGGCCGAGCGGGCGACGGACGAGATGCGCCGCCTGATGACGGAGGACCTGCTGACGCGGCTCGCCGACAAGTTCGAGCGGGTGCGCGCGCGCCTCGACGCGCTCAACGAGCGGCTCTCGACTCAGCGCTTCACCGGCCAGACCTACGCCTTCGAGGCCGTGGTCGACCGCCGCTACGCCGCCGTCCACGCGCTGGCGACCGAGGTGGCGCGCTCGCCCGACGCGGCCCAGGCGCTGCTGCCGGACGACGGCGAGGGCCCGATGGCCGCTGCGCTTGCCGAGGTCACCGCCCTGATCTCCGGCGCCGAGGACGCGGCACGCCTGGCCGACTACCGCAACTACTTCGTCTACGAGATCGGGATGCGGGACGGGGCGGGAAACCGCACCACGATGTCGAGCCGGGCGCTGCGCGGATCCGGCGGCGAGGCGCAGGCACCGTTCTACGTGGCGATCGCGGCCTCGCTCGCCAGCGCCTACTATCCGGGCGACCGGCCGGGCGACGAGAATCCGGGCTTCGGCCTGTGCCTGCTCGACGAGGCGTTCTCGAAGCTCGACGTGCGCAACAGCCAGGCGCTGGTCGATCTCTACGCGGCGTGGGGGCTGCAGCTGCTCATCGCCGCCCCGGAGGACAAGCGCACCACGCTGACCGAGGTGATGGACACCATCGTCACCGTCTACAAGAGCCCGGATCTCGCCTCGGTGCGGATCGAGTCCGAGCACCCGCTGGAGGCGGCCAAGCGTGCGCTGCACGCGATCAATCCGGAGCGGTACGACGACGATCGCGATGCGGCCGAGTAGGCGGCGCGATCGCGATTAGGCACCGCCGGCGCGAGAACGATCGGGAGAACGTCCGGCCAGCGGTGCCAGCCAGACGAGAGGGGGGAACTCATCGAGCTGATTACATCCTAGGGTTTGCTCGGCCGATCGCCATTCACATTTGTGAAAGTGCCGACGACAAAACTCCGGCGTGTCGGACTTATGCACCGTCGCGCATCGTGGGCGGCCGGCGGTCGGCAGCGCGACCGCGCCCGCGCATCGGGCCGGGCGCGGTCGCGTCGCGGAAGCGCCGCCCGTCCGGGGGGCCGGCGCGACGTCTCAGTTCAGGTAGGTGCGGATCCAGTTCGGGGACAGGATCTCGCCCTCGTCCGTGATGATCCAGGGCTGCTTGGCCGGGTCGGTCAGCGCGCCGGCGGCGGCGGCGATCGCCTCGCGCAGGGTGCCGTAGCGCTTGGGCTGCGCCAGCGGCGAGCTTGCCGGCAGGGTGCGCCAGATCGTCAGATCGGCGGGTCGTTCGAGGGCCTCGGTTTCCATCTCACTCTTTTCCTTCCGAAACGGTATCGTCCGTTCAGGCGTCCACGGCCGGCACCAGGGCTGGCCGATCAGGAACGCAGCGTAATTGCCCAGACATCGAAGCATCTCTAAGGCAGCTTCACGATCATTGCGGCACCCTCGTCAGGAACCGGTCATGATTGCGTCGCAAATCGCCCGCGTCGGATTGCCGACCACCGGTGGCAGATCGGGCGCGAACACCTCAGGACTTCGTTTCGTCTTGTCGAAACTGTGGTCTTGAGGAATGACCATTCCGTTAGCGTCTCCGCCGCAGCGCGACGGTGCGGCGCCGCACCTTGACCATTCCCGTGAGAGAACGTTGAAGCGGGCAGGCTGAATGCCACGTTAAGGGTCGACGGATCGCGGGTCGGCCGCGTCGTCGTGCCCGTCGGTCGGAGATCGCGTCATCGTGCCGGATCGTTTCGCGCGCCTAGTGCTGGCCGCCATCCTGGTGCTGCTGGCGCTGTTCGTCGCACAGCCCTACGTCACCGCGTTCCTGTTCTCGCGGGAGGTCCCGCGCGCGGTGACCGCCCGCGGCGACCTCGCACCGGCGGAGGCGACCACCGTCGCCCTGTTCGAGCGGGCGAGCCCTTCGGTGGTGCACGTCTTCGCGCAAGGGGCGGCGCGCGGCGCCGACCTGATGAGCCTCGACGACGAATCCGAGCAGGGCCAGGAGGGCGGCCGGTCGGGCAACACCCAGACCGGGACCGGCTTCGTCTGGGATGCCGGCGGCCACGTCGTCACCAACAACCACGTCGTCCAGGCGGCGATCCAGTCGGGCGGGTCGATCTCGGTGCGCCTGTCCTCGGGCGAGGTGGTCTCCGCGACCGTGGTCGGCGCCGCGCCGGCCTACGACCTCGCGGTGCTGCGGCTCGGCCGGGTGGCGAAGGCGCCGCCGCCGCTGGCCATCGGCACCTCGGCCGACCTGAAGGTCGGGCAGTCCACCTTCGCCATCGGCAACCCGTTCGGGCTCGACCACACCCTCACCACCGGCGTGATCAGCGCGCTCCAGCGGCGCCTGCCGACGAGCGAGGACCGCGAATTGTCCGGCGTGATCCAGACCGATGCGGCGATCAACCCCGGCAATTCCGGCGGGCCGCTGCTCGATTCCGCCGGCCGGCTGATCGGCGTCAACACCGCGATCTTCTCGCCGTCCGGGGCGAGCGCCGGCATCGGCTTCGCGGTGCCGGTGGACGTGGTCAACCGCGTGGTACCCGATCTCATCCGCAACGGCCGCGTGCGCAACCCCGGCATCGGCATCATCGCCGGTCAGGAGGCGACCGCCGCCCGGCTCGGCATCGACGGCGTCGTGGTGCTCCGCGTCCTGCGCGGATCGCCGGCCGCCGGCGCGGGCCTGCGCGGGGTCGACCCGCAGACGGGGGCGATCGGCGACGTCGTCGTCGGCGTCGGCGACCGCCCGGTCCACCGCCTGGCCGACCTCACCGCGGCGCTCGAGGCGGCGGGTCTCGGCCAGCCGATCGACCTCGCGGTTGAGCGGGACGGGCGCACCCGCCGCGTGCGCATCACGACGGCGGACGTCGCGGAGAACCGGCCATGATCCCAACCCTCGCCGTGCTGATCGGCCTCGCCGCCGGCCTCTCGATCGCCGCCCCCCTCCCCGCGCGAGCCGCCGAGAGGCCGGCGCGCCCGCGGCTCTGCCCCGAGGACGCGCCGGAGGGCGTGCGCCTGCCGCCGCAACCGGGCTGCGGATCGCGCGAGATCCCGGCGCCGCGGCGCGATTCCGGGTTCCACGAGATCCTTCCGGGCACGGGCATCCGCATCAGCGGGCGCGCGAGTTCCAGCTTCGACACGCGGCGCTAGGCCGATGCTGCTCGTCCTCGGCTTCGCGGCGTGTTTCGGCCTGTGGTGGCTCGGCCGGAACGGCGGCCGGCTCGGGCCCAGGCTCACCCCGCGGTCGATCCGGCGTGCCGGCGCCTGGATCGCGATCGGGCTCGCCGCCATCCTGCTGCTGCGCGGCCAGCTCGCCCCGGCCCTGGTCGTCGGGCTCGGCGGCGTCTGGCTGCTCGACGGGCCGGAGACGCTGGGTTCCCGGCTCAAGCGGCTGCTGGCGTCGATGAAGCCGTCGCCGAGACGGCACCGGACGGCGCGGGTGGATTTCGTCCTGCGCGACGACGGCAGCGTCGGCGACGGCATCCTGCGCGGCGGCCCGCTCGGCGGCCGGCGTCTCGAGAGCCTCGGGCTCGCCGACCTCCGCGCGGTGCTGGCGGTCTGCCGGACGCAGGATCCCGCGGCGGTGGTGCCGCTAGAGGCGTATCTCGACCGCCGGCACGCCGGCTGGCGTGTAGACGCTGAGCGCGATCGCGACGCGGGGCCGCGCCGTCCGGCGCAGCCAGGGACGATGACGCAGGACGAGGCCTATCAGATCCTGGGGCTTGAGCGCGGGGCGACCCCAGAGGCCGTCCGCACGGCTCACCGGACCTTGATGAAGCGCGCCCACCCCGACCAGGGGGGAAGCGCCGAAGGGGCGGCCCGCGTCAACGCGGCCCGCGACAGGCTGACGAACCGACATCGCTGAGACTCCACGCGCGTTGCCAGGGGTGCAGGACGACGTTCGCCGAGGGCGGCGTCCGCCGTCGGCGTTGATGGCGACCGGGACGGCGAAGGCCGCCGGTCGCTGAATGCCACGGTCGAACGGACCGCGGCGCGACGTGAGGGGGATCAGCTGCGGGTGGCGAAGCAGCTGAAGCCGCTGCGCTTCAGGGCGGAGCAGGCATCCTGCGCCGCGTCCTGCTCCTGGAAGCCGGAGAAGCGTGCGCGGTAGAGGGTGGCGCCGCTGTGCTCGACCTTCACCGTGTAGGGCGCGGCCTTCGAGAGGCTGCCGCCGCCCTTCGCCTTGGCGTCGGCCAGCATCGCCTTGGCCTTGCCCTCGTCGTCCATGGCGCCGAGCTGGATCACCCAGGCCGTCGGCACGATCTTCGGGCCGGCGATGGGCTTCGGCGCCTCGGCGCGGGCGATCGGGCCGTCGGCCGACGCGATGCGCTGATCGGATTTGCGTGCGCCGCCCGGGAACGCGGCCTGTGCCGTCGCGGGCGCGGCGTAGGCCTGCGCCGCCTTCGGCAGGGGCTGCGCGCCGGCCTTGAAGGCGCCGGCGCTGCCGGGGGTCGCGGTCGAGCGCCGCGGCGCGATGTCGAGGGGCTGGCCGGCATCGGTCGAGTTCGTGGTCTCGACCTCGTCGTCCTCGGCCGAAGCCAGCTGCGTCCGGGTCCGCGAGACCGCGTCGGCGACGACCGCCGGCCGGGCGCGCTCGGCGACCTCGACGGTCGGCGGCGCCTGGCGGGCGCCGGCATAGGCGCGCGGCAGGCTGGCGCGGACGAGGTCGGCCATGATCCGGTCGCGGCTGGCGCCCGACTTGCCGCCGAGCACGATCGCGACGATCTGGCGGTCGTCGGACTTGGCCGCCGTCATCAGGTTGAAGCCGGAATCGCGGGTGTAGCCGGTCTTGATGCCGTCGACGCCCTCGACGTTGCCGAGCAGGTGGTTGTGGTTGCCGATCGTCCGGCCGCGGAAGGCGAAGGACCGGGTCTGGAAGTAGCGGTAGTAGCGCGGGAAGCGGTCCTGGATCGCGCGGGCCAGCACGGTGAGGTCGCGGGCCGTCGTCACCTGCTCGGAATCGGGAAGGCCCGAGGCGTTGGCGTAGTGCGTGCGGCTCATGCCGAGCGCGTGCGCCTTGGCGGTCATCAGCTCGGCGAACCGCTCCTCGGAGCCGGCGATGTTCTCGCCGATGGCGCAGGCCACGTCGTTGGCCGACTTGGTGACGATCGCCTTGATCGCGTCCTCGACGGCGATGGTCTGCCCGGGCCGCAGGCCGAGCTTCGACGGCGCCTGGGCTGCGGCATGGGCCGAGATCGTCAGCTCGGAATCGAGGGCGAAGCGCCCCTTCTCCATCTGCTCGAACAGCATGTAGAGGGTCATCACCTTGGTGATCGAGGCCGGGTGCCGGATCGCGTCCTCGTTCACCGCGTGCAGCGTGCGGCCGGACTTCACGTCGACCACCATCGCGGCGTAGGGCGGATTGTAGCCGCCGCCGGGGCGGACGTGGCGCCCGTGGCGGCGCGCCTCGGCGGGAGACGCCAGCGCGGTCAGGACCGCGGCGGCGGCGAGCGCGGCCGAGATCGTAGGCACGGTCCGGGAGCGACGGGAAACGCTACGCATCACGACTCATTGCCCTCGACAGACCGGCCACGGCCAGTTTGCATCGCACCATTCAGCTCGGACATGCCCTGCGGCGTGGCCCGATCACGTCTGTCAAACACGCTACGGCGATGCAGTTACGGCGCGGTTAATGGAGCCGACGACATTCGACGCATCACTTTTGCATCGCAACACGGATTGACGGCGGATGCTGCAGTGCACAAATGTGACGGGCCGTAGCCGTTCGGGCCGGACGACGGTGGCACCCCGATTATTCGCGGGCGCGCGGTCGAGGCCGTGGCGCCGCAGGAGATGCTTCATGACCCCATCCTACGCCCCGGCCGCCGACACGGTCCGCAACGGCCTCGACGGCGCGAAGGCCGGCGCCGCGGCGCTGAGCCAGAGCGTTGGCGCCGCCGCCCGCACCAGCCAGACCATCGGCATCGAGTGGATGGACTTCCTCAAGCAGGTCAGCGCCGAGGTCACCGCGACCACGGAAAAGGTCGTGAAGGCCGGCAGCCCGGCCAAGGCGATCGAGATCCAGAGCGCGTTCGTGAAGACCTCCGGCGAGCTCTGGATGGCGCGCGCGGCGACCTTCCGCGACCTCTACGCCACGCTGGCCCAGGACATGACGAAGCCGTTCACGACGCTGGCCGGCCGGTCCGCCACGGCGGCGGCGGCGCGAACCGCCGCCTGATCCGTTTGCGGGTGCGGCGGCCCGCTCCCGGACAGTTGCGCGCAGACGACTGGCGAAACCGAATCCCGCCGCCTAGATTGGCTCAGACGCGGCCGGGCCCGTCGCAGCGACGCGACAAGCCCCGGTCGGCACGAAGGAGCCGGTTCCATCACGATGACAGACGTCCCGATGCGGGGCACCGCTCATCCCCACGACTCGACAGGCCGGCCTTCGCTCGAGGCGGTGCGATTCACGACGACCGCCTCGGACCCCGGGGACCCGGGCGGCGACGATCGCTCGAATACGGCGATCATCACCCGTACCAAGCCGAAGACCAAGCGGCCGAGCCTGTATCGGGTGCTATTGCTCAACGACGACTACACGCCGCAGGATTTCGTCGTGCTGGTGGTCGAGCGTTTCTTCAACAAGACCCACGAAGACGCCTACCAGATCATGATGCACGTGCATCATAACGGCGTCGGAGAATGCGGGGTGTTCACCTACGAGGTCGCCGAGACCAAGGTGACGCAGGTCATGGACTTTGCGCGCAAACACCAACATCCTCTGCAGTGCGTTATGGAAAAAAAGTAGGCTCACGCAGCACAAAGGCTCGAGCATTGCCCAGCTTCTCACGCAGCCTTGAACAAGCTCTCCACCGCGCCCTGGCGCTGGCCGGCGAGCGCCGGCACGAATACGCCACGCTGGAGCATCTGCTCCTGGCGTTGGTCGACGACCAGGACGCCGCCGCCGTCATGCGGGCCTGCAACGTCGAGATCGACACGCTGAAGCGCAGCCTCGTCGAGTACGTCGACACCGAGCTTTCCAACCTCACCGGCGACGGACGCCAGGACGCCAAGCCCACGGCCGGCTTCCAGCGCGTGATCCAGCGCGCGGTGATCCACGTGCAGTCCTCGGGCCGCGAGGAGGTCACCGGCGCCAACGTGCTGGTGGCGATCTTCGCCGAGCGCGAGAGCCACGCCGCCTACTTCCTGCAGGAGCAGGACATGACCCGTTACGACGCGGTCAACTACATCAGCCACGGCATCGCCAAGCGCCCCGGCGCCTCCGAGGCGAAGCCGGTGCGCGGGGCAGACGACGAGGGCTCGAACGAGCGCCCGAGCGACGACGGCGAGAACCGCACGAAGAAGAAGGGCGACGCCCTCGACGCCTACTGCGTCAACCTCAACAAGAAGGCCCGCGACGGCAAGGTCGACCCGCTGATCGGCCGCAAGAGCGAGGTCCAGCGCACGATCCAGGTGCTGTGCCGCCGGCAGAAGAACAACCCGCTGCTGGTCGGCGATCCCGGCGTCGGCAAGACCGCGATCGCGGAAGGGCTCGCCCGCAAGATCGTGCAGAAGGAGGTGCCGGAGGTCCTGGCCGACGCCACCGTGTTCTCGCTCGACATGGGCACGCTGCTCGCCGGCACGCGCTACCGCGGCGACTTCGAGGAGCGCCTGAAGCAGGTGATGAAGGAGATCGAGGCGCACCCGAACGCGGTGCTCTTCATCGACGAGATCCACACCGTGATCGGCGCCGGCGCCACCTCCGGCGGCGCGATGGACGCCTCGAACCTGCTCAAGCCCGCGCTTGCCGCCGGGACCCTGCGCTGCATCGGCTCGACCACCTACAAGGAGTACCGCCAGTACTTCGAGAAGGACCGCGCCCTGGTGCGTCGCTTCCAGAAGATCGACGTCGCCGAGCCGTCGATCCCGGACGCGATTGAGATCGTAAAGGGCCTGCGGCCCTATTACGAGGAGTTCCACAAGCTCAAGTTCACCACCGAGGCCGTGAAGGCCGCGGTCGAGCTGTCGGCACGCTACATCAACGACCGCAAGCTGCCCGACAAGGCGATCGACGTGATCGACGAGACCGGCGCGTCGCAGATGCTGGTGCCGGAGGCGCGCCGCAAGCGCGTGATCGGCATCAAGGAGATCGAGGCAACGATTGCCACGATGGCGCGCATCCCCCCGAAGACCGTGTCGAAGGACGACGCGGTGGTGCTCCAGCACCTCACCGAGAACCTGAAGCGCGTCGTCTACGGCCAGCCCAACGCCATCGATGCGCTGACCTCGGCGATCAAGCTGGCGCGCGCCGGCCTGCGCGACCCGGACAAGCCGATTGGCTCCTACCTGTTCGCGGGACCGACCGGCGTCGGCAAGACCGAGGCCGCCAAGCAGCTGGCGTCGTCGCTCGGCGTCGAGATGCTGCGGTTCGACATGTCGGAATACATGGAGCGCCACACCGTCTCGCGCCTGATCGGCGCACCGCCCGGCTATGTCGGCTTCGACCAGGGCGGCCTGCTGACCGACGGGATCGACCAGCACCCGCACTGCGTGCTGCTGCTCGACGAGATCGAGAAGGCGCACCCGGACCTGTTCAACATCCTGTTGCAGGTGATGGACCACGGCAAGCTCACCGACCACAACGGCAAGCAGGTCGATTTCCGCAACGTGATCATCATCATGACCACGAACGCGGGCGCGTCCGACCTCGCGAAGTCGGCCTACGGCTTCACCCAGGCCAAGCGCACGGGCGACGACGTCGAGGCGATCAACAAGCTGTTCGCGCCGGAATTCCGCAACCGGCTCGATGCGATCATCTCGTTCGGCCACCTGCCGAAGGAGGTCGTGGCCAGGGTCGTCGATAAGTTCGTGCTCCAGCTCGAGGCGCAGCTCGCCGATCGCAACGTCACGATCGAGCTGTCGGACGAGGCGCGCGCGTGGCTGGTCGAGCACGGCTACGACGATGCGATGGGCGCCCGCCCGATGGCGCGGCTGATCCAGTCGAGCATCAAGACGCAGCTCGCCGACGAGGTGCTGTTCGGCAAGCTGAAGAACGGCGGCGCGGTCCGCGTCATCGTGCGCAAGCCCGAGGATGCGGAGGCGAAGGCCGGCGGCAAGGAGACGCTGGGCTTCGAGTTCCCAGCCGGCCCCGTGGTGCCGAAGCCCGAGGCGGACGTGACCAACGCGGTCAAGAAGCACAAGCGCGCCAAGCCCCGGGCCGCGGCCCGCAAGAAGACGCCCAAGGACGACAAGGGCGGCAATTCGGGTGGCGGCGGCGTCCGCACGGTGCCGAAAGTCCCCCTCGTCCGGGCTTGACGCCGGAGCGACGTGAGCCCGATCGACCTGGCCCCGGAGCGCGCCTCGCGCTCCGGGGCCTTGCGCATGACGGCGAATGCGGCTTTCAGGTTCGCGGACGATTGCACCATGGACGCGGCGGCCGACCGTCGCCGCGAAGGATCGAGCGGGCGTGACGATGAGCGAACTGCATGAGGGCCCCCTCCTGCCCGTCGATCAGCCCACGGCGGCGCCCGCCCGACCGAAGCCCGTCACCCGACGCGAGGAGCGCCGCCGCCGCCGGACCCGCCGCCGCCGCGGCGAGGAGATCCTGGCCTGGGTGCTGGTGCCGCTGATCTGCCTCGGGATCTACTGGGGCATCAATGCCGGCTTCGAGTTCATGGGAACCTCGCCGGGCCAGGTCTGGGACCAGCTGATGCAGGTCAAGGCGATGATGGAGAAGCGCGCCTGATCGCGTCGCTCCGGTCGCCGCACGCACTCGCGCGAACGGAGCCGTCATGTCCCTCACCCGTCGCGCCGCACTGATCGGCGCCCTCTTCGCGGCTCCGGTCGTGAGGGCGGCCGGTCGCGACGGGCCGGTGATCGTCGTCGGCGCCGGTGCGGCCGGGCTCGCGGCCGCCGACATCCTGCGCCAGGCCGGGCGTCCCTTCACCGTGATCGAGGCGCGCGACCGCATCGGCGGTCGCGCCCATACCGAGCTCGGGCTCGGGCCGGACTGTCCCTTCGATGCCGGTGCCGAGTACGTTCACTGGGCCGAGCGCAATCCCTGGCGCGCCGTCGCCGAACGCGAGAACGTGCGGATCGCCGGGCAGGAAGGCTGGGCGCGGATCCTGTTCGTCGACGGGCGCCCGGCGACCGTGACCGAGCGCAACCGACGCCGCGCCGCCTTCTCCGGCCTCGACGCCGCCCTGAAGCCGGTGGACGGCCCCGACCGGTCGCTTGCCGAAGCCGCCGCCGCGGCCGGGCCGGACATGGCGCAGGCGGCGGCGGGCCTTGCCCGGCTGTCGCTCGGCGAGGAGCCCGAGCGCGTCTCGGTGCTCGACTACGACCGGCTGTGGTCCGGCACCGACCTGTGGCTCGACGGCTACGGCAGCCTGGTCCGGCGCCGCTTCGCGACGATGCCGGTCTCCCTCGGCACGGCCGCGACCGCCATCGATTGGACCGGCGAGGGCGTGCGGGTGACGACTCCCGGCGGCACGCTCGACGCCGCGGCGGTGATCCTCACCGTTCCGGTCGGCGTGCTGGCGGCGGGCACGATCCGCTTCACGCCGGACCTGCCGGCCCCGACGCGGGATGCGCTCGGCGGCCTCGGCATAGGCGCCTACAGCAAGGTCGGCCTCCGGCTCGATCCCGCCCGGATCGACCTGAAGGCGGTGGGGGACGCAGTGTCCGTGGCGCACCGCGGCGACCAGGACCGGACGATCTACTTCGAGGTCTCGCCGTTCGACCGACCGCTCGCGGTGGCCAACATCGGCGGCGACGGATCCCGTGCCCTGTGCGAGCTCGGCGAAGCGGCGGCCGTCGCCGAGGTCACGGACCGGCTGGTGGCGATCCTCGGCACGCAGGCGCGCGGCGCCGTGACGGCAGGCAAGCTTGCCGGCTGGTGGACCGATCCGCATGCGCGCGGCAGCTACGCGATCGCCCATCCCGGCCATGCCGACGCCCGGACCGCCCTGCAGGCGGCGATCGGCGACCGCATCTTCCTCGCCGGCGAAGCCTATGCCGGCGGCGGCGCCATGACGGTCGGCGGCGCGACCCTCGACGGCGAACGCGCCGCGCGGGCCGTCCTGCGGATGCTGGGCTGAGGGGGATCGGACGCGGATCTCGCGTGCGGATCGGGGTGCAGGCCCTCTCCCATGCGGGAGAGGGGGTCGTGACGTGCGACGCTCTCGCGAGAACCGTCGAGCCGCCCCCTATCCCAAGCGCAGGGCATGCACCGAGAACAACCTCTCGGGGTCGGTCCACACCGTGACCGGCGACCACCCGGCCTCCGCCGCCAAGGCGCGAAAACCGTCGAGCGTGTACTTGTAGCTGTTCTCGGTGTGGATCGTCTCGCCCTCGGCGAAGGCGAAGGCGTGTCCGGCCACCGTCACCGTCTGGTCGGCGCGGCTCACGAGATGCATCTCGATCCGCGAGGCCGCGCGGTTGAACACCGCCCGGTGCGCGAACGCGGCGGCGGCGAAGGTGCCGGACAGGTCGCGATCGATCCGGGTCAGCAGATTGAGGTTGAACGCGGCGGTCACGCCGGCCGCGTCGTCGTAGGCCGCCTCGAGCACCGCGGCGTCCTTGACGAGGTCGACGCCGACGACGAGCGTCGCGCCCTCCCCCAGCACGTCGCCGAACTGGCGCAGCAGGCGGGCGGCCTCCGCGGGCTCGAAGTTGCCGATGGTCGAGCCCGGGAAGAACCCGGCGCGCGGGGCGTCGCCGAGGTCGTGCGGAAGGGCGAAGGGCTGGGTGAAGTCGGCGGCGATCGGCGCGATGCGCAGGGCGGGATGATCACCCTGGAGCGCGGCCGCCTCGCTGCGCAGGAACGTCTCCGACACGTCGACCGGGACGTAGGCCGCGAGGTCCGGCATGTGCCGGAGCAGGCGACGGACCTTCACGGTCGAGCCGCTGCCGAACTCCACCAGCGCGGCGCCGCGCGGCAGGGCGGCGGCTATCTCGGCGCCTCGCATGTCGAGGATGCCGAGCTCGGTCCGGGTCGGGTAGTATTCCGGCAGCCGCGTGATCTGCTCGAACAGGTCGGACCCGACGGCGTCGTAGAAGTACTTCGCCGGCAGGGTCTTCTGCGGCTTCGCGAACCCGGCCAGCACGTCTTCGAGGAACGCCCGGTCGTCGGGCAAGTGGGCGAGCGGCGTCGCGTCTGCGAAGACGGGCTTGATGGTCACGCGCGGTACTCCGGGATGCGACGTCAGGCGCGGGACTGCGCGAGGCGCAGGCCCGTGAATTGCCAGCGCTGATGCGGATAGAAGAAGTTGCGGTAGGGCAGCCGCGCATGACCCTCCGGCGTCGCCACCGACGAGCCGCGCAGCACGAACTGGTTCGACATGAACTTGCCGTTGTACTCGCCGAGTGCACCCGGCAGCGGGCGATATCCCGGGTAGGCGGTGTAGGCGCTGCGGGTCCATTGCCAGACGAGGCCGAACGCGTCGTCGAGCCCGCCGTCGCGGGCGGCGACCTCCCATTCGAACTCGGTCGGCAGGTCGCGCCCGGCCCAGCGGGCGTAGGCATCCGCCTCGTAGTAGCTGATGTGGGTGACGGGCTGCGCCGGATCGATCGGGCGCCGGCCGCCGAGCGTCATGCAGGTCCAGCCCGGCTCGCCCGGCTGCCAGTAGCCCGGCGCCTCCCAGCCCTCGGCCTGCGCCGCGAGCCAGCCGTCGGACAACCACAGGTCGGGGCGGGAATAGCCGCCATCTTCCATGAAGCGCAGCCAGTCGCCGGTCGTGACGAGCGCCCGGTCGATCGACACGGGCAGGACCAGGCTGTCGTGCCGGGGATGCTCGTTGTCGAACGAGAACCCGTCGCCGGCATGGCCGACCTGATGGATGCCGTGGGCCAGGTCGATCGTGCCGGAACGATTGGCCGCCTTCGGAAAACGCCATTCGGCGTCGTAGACTGGATGCAGCGGGTTCTGCGCGAAGGCGTGCAGGATGTCGGTGATCAGCAGTTCCTGGTGCTGCTGCTCGTGGAACAGCCCGATCTCGAGGATCGGCAGGATCGCCTCGAGCGCGCCCGGCGCGGCCTGCGCCAGCAACGTCTCGACCGCGCGGTCGATGTGGGCGCGGTAGCCGGCGATCTCCTCGGTGGTCGGCCGGGTGATCAGCCCGCGCATCACCCGCGGCTGACGTGGGCCGGCGGCGACGTAGTACGAGTTGAACAGGTAGTGCAGGCGCTCGTCGTGGATGTGGTAGCCCGGCAGGTGCTCGCGCAGCAGGAACTGCTCGAAGAACCACGTCGTGTGCGCGCGATGCCACTTGGTCGGGCTGGCATCGGCCATCGACTGGACCTGCTGATCCTCCGGCGACAGCGGCGTGGCACGGCGCTCGGTCTCGGCGCGGACGAAGCGGAAGGCGGCGATCCAGGCGTCCCGGTCCACCGGCCGGGCGGAGACGGGCGGCGGCGGGAAGGCCTGAGCGGGCGCGTCCGTCTCGCGAAGTGTCGCCGTCGCAGCCATGCTGGTCCTCCCGTCGTCCGTTGATCCGCCGGTCGCGGTTGATGGAGATATGGCCGAAGGCGCAGCCGACAACGGCAGCGCGACGATTCAGTTCGCAATAGGCTCACCGACGCCGGCCGACGCGCCGCAAGTCTGTGTAGAGCGGGGCCGCTCGACGCGGTTGATCGATCCCCGAGCCTTTTTGCAGCCGCAGTGAGATGGCCTTAACCCTCTCGTCCAAGACTGCGGGGCTCTGATGCTGGGGTACGCGTTCTGATGCGGATCGATCTGATGGCCGGAGCGAGCCTGTCGGCGGCGGCTTTGCGCGCGGCGCCCGAGCCCACCATCCTGGTGTTCGACTCGGGCCTCGGCGGCCTGACGGTGCTGGAGCAGGTGCGCCGGGCCCGGCCCGACGCGCGCTACGTCTACGCCGCGGACGACGCGGCCTTCCCCTACGGCCGGCTCTCGGAATCGGTCCTGATCCAGCGCGTGCTCGACGTGATGGCGCGCCTAATCGCGACGCACCGGCCCGACCTCGTCGTCATCGCCTGCAACACCGCCTCGACGCTGGTGCTGCCGGCCCTGCGCCAGCGCTTCCCGACGCCGTTCGTCGGCGTGGTGCCGCCGATCAAGCCGGCGGCCGAGACCAGCCGCTCACGCCTCGTCACGCTGCTGGCGACCCCCGGCACCGTCGCGCGCTCCTACACGCGCGACCTGATCATGACCTATGCCGAGGCCTGCTCGGTGACCTCGATCGGCTCGGCGAACCTCGCCAACTACGCCGAGGCGGAACTCGCCGGCACGCCGGTGGACGACGCGGCGATCGCCGCCGAGATCGCACCGTGCTTCGTCACGGCCGAGGACGGCCGGCGCACCGACGTCGTCTGCCTCGCCTGCACCCATTACCCGCTGCTGCGCGCCCGCTTCGAGCGGCTCGCGCCCTGGCCCGTCACCTGGATCGATCCGGCGCCCGCCATCGCGCGCCGGGTGACGCAGCTTCTCGGCAGCACCCCGCGCGATGCGCGCTCGGACGAGGGCCCGGTGCTCGGCGCCTTCACCGGCGGCGCGACGCTCACGGATGCGCTGCGCGCCTCGCTCGACCGGCGCGGCATCCCGTCGATCGGCGTCGACCCGATGCCGCTGACGCTGCAGTAGCGCCGCGCCGCCGCCTGGCCAGCGAGACCGGCGGGGCGCGCGACCGCAAGAAATCCATCGATCAGTGCTGGGCCGCCACGGCGCCGGGCCGCGGTCGCTCGGCGAGCGGTCGCCGGCGCAGCCCCGCCGCCTTGTAGGCCGCGAAGGCGAAGGCGGCGCCGAGCCCGAGCAGCGTGAGATCGAACCCGTAGAACGCCGCGTCGCCGGCCCGCATGCTCGCGAGCAGGTGGCGCCCGGTGGCGAGCCCGCCGACGACCGGCACGGCGGCGAGCAGCGCGGCCGCGGTCGCGAGCATCGCGGTCCATCCGGTTCGCGGCGGCAGGGCCAGCGGCACCAGCGTGGCCAGGATCCAGGCGCCGAAGAAGACCGTCACCTCGGCCTCCTTGCGCGCCGCCATCCCGAGCGGGAGCAGGCGGTTGGCCAGGAAGTAGCCGGCGATGGCGATCGGCAGCCCGGCGATGGTGCCGACGTTGAGCGCCTGCACCAGCCGCATCGCGAGATGCGCCCGCGTCGCGGTGCCGGGCTTGGGCACCCGCGCCACCGTCCAGAGGATCAGCCCGGTCGCCACCATGGCCGCGCCCATCGCGCCGCTGAGGAAGAACAGCACGCGCAGGGCCGGCCCGGCGAAATGCGCCTCGTGCAGGCCGACCATCGCGGTGAAGGTGCCGGCGGCGGGCTTCATCGCGCCCAAGGTCTCGATCACCGCGCCGCTGGTGCCGTCGAACGCCACCTGCGGATGGCGGTGCCTCAGGCCATGCGGCTCCTCGAACACCGCCACGACCGTCGCGTTGGCGTCGCCCGGGTTCTGCACGGTGATCCGCTCCAGCGGCTCGGCGTTCATCGCGAGCGCGCGCTCGACCATCGGGCCGAACGGGGCGAGCGGCGCGGGGCGTCCGGCGGGCGGGCGGGCGGCGGTGATCTGGCCGGATTCGGCGAAGAAGGCCTGCGCGTCGCCGCGATAGGCGGTGGTGACGCCCCAGGGCATGTACATCAGCGCCAGCGTCACGATCCCCGTATAGGTGATCATCAGGTGGAACGGCAGCGCCAGCACCCCGGTCACGTTGTGCGCGTCGAGCCAGCCGCGCTGCGCCGACTTGGCGTGACGGCGGAAGGTGAACAGGTCGACGAAGATCCGCCGGTGGGTGACGATCCCGGAGACCAGCGCCATGAGCATGATCATCGCGCAGCTTCCGACGAACCAGCGGCCCCAGAGCGGCGCCATGCTGAGCTCGAAGTGGAAGCGGTAGAGGAAGTCGCCACCGCGGGTGTCGCGGACGGCGACCGCGGCGCCGGTCGCGGGATCGAGCATCGCCTGGCCCGGCGGGGTGCCGGGCTTGCGGCGCCAGAACAGGTCGAGGGTCGGCCGGTCCGGGCTCGGCAGGGTGATGAACCAGCTGCGCGCGCCCTTCGCCTGCGCCTCGAGATGGGCGCGGGCGAGGTCGGCAGCGTGCCCGAGGGCGGCCGGGCTCAGCGGAGCCCCGGCCCTCAGTTCCGGCCGCATCCACTGCGAGATCTCCGAGCGGTAGTAGCTCGCCGTGCCGGTGACGAAGACGGAGAACAGCACCCAGCCGACGACGAGGCCGGACCAGGCGTGCAGCCACGCCATCGATTGCCGGAAGCCGTTGCGCATGGTTTCGCGTCCTACCAGCGGTAGCGGAGCGTGGCGTAGACCGTGCGCGGCAGCCCGTAATAGCAGCTGGTGTAGCCGTTGCAGCCGCTGACGTAGGTGTCGTCGAGGAGGTTGTTGGCGTTCAGCTGCATCGAGAAGCCGGCCAGCGTCGGGTCGAGGTTCTTCAGGTCGTAGGAGACCACGGCGTCGACCAGCACGCTTTCCGGCACCTTGAAGGTGTTGGCCGCGTCGCCCCAGGACGGGCCGAGATAGCGGACGCCGCCGCCGACCTCGAGGCCGAGCATCGGCCCGTCGAGGAAGCGGTAGGTCGCCAGAAGCGAGGCGGTCGAATCCGGCACCAGCACCGGGCGGCGCCCCTGCAGCGGCACCGTCTGCCCGGGCGCGAGGTCGTTGGCGGTCCGGCCGTCGTCGCGGACGTTGCGGATGTCGAGGAGCGAGAAGCCGCCGATCAGGGTCACGCCTTCGGTGAGGTTCGCCCGCGCCTCGAACTCGACGCCCTGCACGCCGACCTCGCCGGTCTGCAGCACGAAGCCGGTGGGGCGGCCGAGCGTGGTGTCGGCCGTCGTCCGGTTCGACTGGCGGATGTCGAAGAATGCGGCGGTGAGGAGGATGTCGGTGCCCGGCGGCTGGTACTTGATGCCGGCCTCGTACTGGTCGCTGAGTTGCGGGTCGGGCACGCGCCCGACGGTGCCGAAGGCGGTGTCGAACACCCGGCCGGCGACGATCGGCTCGAAGGCCTGGCTGTAGGACACGTACGGCGCGACGCCGGACTGGAACAGGTAGAGCAGGCTCGCCCGGCCCGTGAAGGCGTCGGAGGCCGCGTCCTGCAGCGTCAGCGTGCTTCCCGTCGCGGTGAACGACCGGGTCGGGCCGGTCTGGCGGGCGACGTCGTAGCGCCCGCCCAATGTCAGGATCAGGCCGTCGACCTTCATCTGATCCTGGAAGTAGACGCCGGTCTGCTGCGCGTCGACGCGCGAGGTCGTGTTGATGGCCGGGAACGGGATGTTCATTTCGTAGTTCGGCGCGAGCGCGTTCAGGTCCGGCGCGTTCGGGAACGGCGTCCCGCTGGCGCGCGTGCTGAAGGTGCGGTGGTCGACGCCGAGGAGCGCCGTGTGGGCGATGGGGCCGGTGTCGAAGTTGGCCACGACGTTCGAATCCATCGTGTAGGCTTCGGCCGCGACGATGTTGCCGATGACGGCGCGCGGCAGCAGCGGGCCGGTGGCGAACGGGCCGTTGCGGGGGCTGAACGCGCTGTAGACGCTGCGGTAATCGCCCTGCGTCCGCAGGTAGCGCCCGGCCGAGTGGAAGCGCAGGTTCTCGTTGAAGCGGTGGTCGAAGAGGTACTCGATCGACGCTTGGGTCCGGTCCGAGCGCTCGATGTTGCGGTCGCCGTCGTAGAAGTTCACCGGCAGTCGCCCGATCACGCCGCTGCCGAAGCTGCGCGGGAACACGGTGCCCACCGCCGGGAAGCCGCCGTAGAAGCCGGAGAACGGATCGCGCTGGTAGTTGCCGATGATCGTCAGCTGGGTGTCGGTGGAGGGCCGCCAGGTGACGCTCGGGTTGATCAGGGCGCGCTCGACCCGCGTCGTGTCCACCGGGCCGTCCCCGTTCCAGCCCGCGCCGACGATGCGGTAGGCGAACTGGTCGGCGAGCCAGGGCACCTCGGACTGGATCGGGCCGCCGACGTCGATGCCGCCGCGCACCTCGTTGAAGCCGCCGCCCTGGACGAAGACCTCGCCGTGGCGGACGAATTGCGGGACCTTCGAGACGAGGTTGACGATACCGCCCGGCCCCGACTGCCCGTAGAGCACCGAGGCGGGCCCCTTGATCACGTCGACCCGCTCGAGGCGGTAAGGATCGATCGTCGCGTTGGCGTCGCGGCTGGCGATCAGCGCCATGCCGTCGAGGAAGACCGGCGCGTTGAAGCCGCGGATCAGGAACTGCTCGAGCCGGGTCGAGCCGGCGCCGCCGCGCTGCTCGGTGGTGACGCCGGGCGTGTAACGCAGGGCCTGGTTGATGGTGAGCGCGTTCTGATCCTCGATCTGCTTGCGCCCGATCACCGAGATCGACTGCGCCGTCTCCACGATCGGCGTGTCGGTCTTCGTGGCGACGGTGCTGCGGCTGGCGACGTAGCCGGGCACGGCACCGGACGCGCCGCCGGGACCGTAGAGCGATCCGCCGAGGCTGCGGCCGGCGCCCTCGCCGGTGACGCTCAGCTCGCCGAGCTCGATGTCGGTCGTCTGCGCGGGCTGGGCCGAGGCGGAGGACGCGACCGAAATCGCGCATGTCGTCGACAGAAGAGCGACGATCAGAGCGCTGCGGCACCGACGTGCGGACGCGGACCGCACGACGGACGGACAGTAATGAATCATCTTGCCGACCCTAGACGCGACACGAAACAGCAGAGACCCGCCGCGTGGACTTGCGCATCACGGCGGCGTGATCGGGTTATCGGTAAGTTCTCGCGGCAACACAATTTCTATCTTATGGAAACATTCCAGGGTAACTTCGAAACGTTCCAGGCTGGAACGGGGTGTCGGGCGGCGGCCAGCATCACGCCCCTAGGGGAACAGCCCGTTTCGGCACCGTTTCCATGGAGGAGACCAGCGGCACCGCGCCATAACTCACGATGAAAACCGAGCGGCCGTTGTGACCGATCGGTAACACCCGACGGTTGCGACGCCGCGAAGGATCGTGTCAGGCCGGGACCGTCATCCGGCTCGGATCGACCCAGGCGCCGAGCGTCTCGGTCCGGTCCTGCGATAGGATCTCGGGGGGCACGTCGGAGACCGGCTCCGCTTCGGGGCGTTCGGCGCCGAAGGCCGCGAGCGCCGCGCGGGTCTCCGGATCGTGGCAGGCGCGGTCGAACGCGGCGCAGTCGAGGCAGGCGAGGCGCCCCGCCTCGAAACGGGCATAGACCCGGCCCGAGCCGGCCTCGGCGAAGCGGACCGAGCGCAGCCGCCGGGCGCATTGGCGCAGGAAGCCGGTGTTCCGTTCCGGCGCCAGGGCTACGGCGTCGGGATAGACCTCCGCCGGCGAGAGCGCGTCGATGTTGATCTTGGTGTAGCGCGCGATGTCGATGAGGCAGCCGGCATCGAGCACGGTGAGGTCGCCGTTCTCGCCGAAGGCGACCGTGCGCGGGCGCTCGCCCTGCGGCACGCTGTTGTCGAGGAACTCGTAATGCACCTGCTTGCCGGCCTTGGCCGCCCAGGTGAAGAACAGCTCCGGCATCCCGGTGAACGCCTCGACGTTGTGGGCGAGAAGATCGTCCACCGCCTTGTAGCGGCCGAAGATCCGCCCGCGGATCCAGGCGCGCTCGACGGTGGCGTCGGGCGGCGTAATCATGAACAGCATGAAGACGCGGTGGCCGAAGCGGGTCAGCAACTGGCTGCCATCCTGCGTGCGCGAATCGGCGTTGAAGCTGTCGAACCGGAACCGGTCGATCAGCAGATGCGACATCCGCCCCTCGCGGGCCTTGCGCGCCATGTAACGATCGAGCTTGCGGTCGACGATCTCGACCTCGTGGCCCGTGAGCGTGCCGGCATAGCCGATCGCATCGCCGATCGAATCGTAGTCGAGCAGGAACTTGCGCCAGATATCGGGGGTGATCACCGCGAAATCAGACCAGGATTCGCCGAGCCGCCGGGCCAGCGCCCGCTGGAGCGGACGCATCGTGCTCTTGCCCGAGGCGGAGGCGCCCTTGACGTTCATCACGATCGGCGCGGCCTGCGCACGGACCGGAACGTAGCCCTCCCGCGCCACGGCCTCGGCGAACCACGGCTCGATCAGGCAGCCGATCCGGCGGCTGCCCTCGTCGTTGGCGACGAGCGTCGTCGCGAGGTTCGCAAGCAGGGCGCGGTCGCCGACGAGCTTGCCGCGATGCCGGACGATCCCCGACGCGACCTTGTGCAGGGCGGCGCTCGCCGCAAGCTCGAGCGCGTTTTCGCTGGCCGCGGCGCGGACGCACCATGCGGCGCAATGGGCGAGCGCGCGCTCCTCCGGGGATCGCGCGTCGTCGGCGACGGGGGCCGGCGGCGCCGCGAGGCCGAGCACGTGCCGCCAGGTTCTCGGCGGAGGGGGCGGCGGCGCGGGCGGCGCGAAAGCCGCGTCGAGTTCCACGGCGATCCGGGCGCGCGCCTCGTCCGCCACGGCGCGAAGGGTCTCGGCGATCCGGTCCGCATGCGGCGCGATCGCGGTCGCGAGGATGTGGGCGACGATCGCGCGGAAGTTGACGCCGAGATCGCCGTAGGTCTCGCCGACGGGGACCGAGAGGTCGGCCATCACCCGGATCAGCAGCTCGTGCACGACGAGGCGATCCGGCCGGAAGGCGACGATCTCCGGCATCGGCAGGCCCGAGAAGGCGGAAAGCTCCATCGCCTCGGCGAGGGGCGTCGCGACGTTCTCGGGGCGGTACAGGGTCGTCAGCGGCAGGAAACGCCGCGGCAGCGTCGATTCGATGCCGGGATTCCACGGCCCGCGCCCGACGAGGCCGTCGTCCGGCAGGGCGTAGCCGGCCGGTGCCGCCGAAGCGCTCATCGCATCACGACGCGGGTCCGGCTCAGGCCGCCTCGGCCGGGGCCCGGAACAGGCTGGCGCAGCCGGAGCCGCGATGCATGCTCAGGATCGAGGCCCGGTCGATCTCGGGATGCGCCGCGAGCACGTGCCGGACGCAGTCCACGACCTTCTCGTACTGTGCCGCCTCGTAGTTCCGCTCGAGCGGACTGACGGCGATGTAGGTCTCGACCACCAGCACGCGCTCGGCGCGCTCCTGCGTGACCTCGACGGCGATCCAGGACGACTTGATGAGGCGGGAACTCGAAAGCATGGGCGTACCTCCGTTGGTCTTCGCTCGTTGATCGAGCGTCGTTTGACCGGGAGGATGAACCCGTATCCTGCCCGTGCCAAGTGCCTTGCTGGAAAGACAGGTGGGCGGCCGCGAACGTCGTCGGCCTGCGCGATGAATGCTGCGACGAGGGCCGCCAGATCAATCGAGCTCGCCGGCGGCCGAGATCGCCTGATCAAAGCCCGCCTGGTCGCCCAGCCATACGATCATCGACAACACGAGGCCGAGGCCGACGAGGTAGAGGATCGCGAACGCATCCCCGTTGCCCCGGCGCGTCGACAGCGCCAGCCAGGCGAACGGGAGCGATTGGATCGCCAAGGCGGCGGGAACATTCATCGTGTCGATCCGTCGGACGACGCAAGATGCCCTGCGCGGCCTGCGCCGACAACAACAATCGGCCCGCGTGAATGCGGAATTCGATCGATTTCAGGGGCGACATCTTGCGGTTGCACAAGTCGAGGCGGATCGTAAATTTGGTCGGCTCGCCCGATCGGCGGGCCCGGCATAGCGGAAATCGGGGCAACCGACGCCTTCGTTTGGCATATTGCATGCCATTCCATCTTCGGTCATCTTGCCGGCAACGGTCGACAAGGCCGACGTCGAGCAAGGCAACAGGGATGGAGCGTCGCAATGCCCCTCGGGCGTGATGAGGGCCTTCGGGCAGCCGCGGCCGGACCTGCGCGCTCGGACGCCCCGCACCGGGTCGGCGCATGCGTGACCCTGCGGCAAGCCGGGCTTGGCCGGCACCGGACTTTTATTGACTTGACGATGCGCGAGCGCACCCGCCAGGCATGAGGCCTGACGGGATCGCGGCGCGACACCTTCGAAGCCGGGCGGCATCGCCGGCATCCCGATCCACCGGACTCGAGAAGATCAGAGACAGACCATGAGCAAGGCCCTGGAAGGCGTCAAAATCCTGGACTTCACCCACGTCCAGTCCGGCCCGACCTGCACGCAGCTGCTCGCGTGGTTCGGCGCCGACGTGATCAAGGTCGAGCGTCCCGGCGCCGGCGACGCGACCCGCGCCCAGCTCCAGGACCTGCCCGACGTGGACAGCCTGTATTTCACCATGCTGAACCACAACAAGCGCTCGATCACGCTCGATTCGAAGACGCCGAAGGGCAAGGAGGTGCTCTGGCGCCTGGTGAAGGAGTGCGACGTGCTCGTCGAGAACTTCGCCCCCGGCGCGCTCGCCCGCATGGGCCTGACCTGGGAGAAGATCCACGAGGCCAACCCGCGCATGATCCTCGCCTCGGTCAAGGGCTTCGGGCCGGGCCGCTACGAGGAATGCAAGGTCTACGAGAACGTCGCGCAATGCGCCGGCGGCTCGGCCTCCACCACCGGCTTCCGCGACGGCATCCCGATGGTGACCGGCGCCCAGATCGGCGATTCCGGCACCGGCCTGCATCTCGCGCTGGGCATCGTCACCGCCCTGTTCCACCGCACCGTCACCGGGCTCGGGCAGAAGGTCGACTGCGCGATGCAGGACAGCGTGCTCAACCTGTGCCGGGTCAAGCTGCGCGACCAGCAGCGCCTCGATCACGGCCCGCTCACGGAGTACAGCCAGTTCGGCGAGGGCATCCCGTTCGGCGACTCGACCCCGCGCGCCGGCAACGATTCCGGCGGCGGCCAGCCCGGCCGCATCCTCAAGTGCAAGGGCTGGGAGCACGATCCCAACGCGTACCTGTACTTCATCACCCAGGCCGCGGTCTGGGCGCCGATCTGCGACATCATCGGAGAGCCGGGCTGGAAGACCGATCCGGGCTACGCCACGCCCAAGGCGCGGCTGCCCCACCTGAACGAGATCTTCACGCGCATCGAAGCCTGGACGATGAAGCACGACAAGTTCGAGGCGATGGACATCCTCAACGAGTACGACATCCCCTGCGGCCCGATCCTGTCGATGAAGGAGATCGCCGCCGACGAGTCGCTGCGCAAGACCGGCACGATCGTCGAGGTCGAGCACCCGACGCGCGGCACCTACCTGACCGTCGGAAACCCGATCAAGCTGTCGGCGAGCTCGAGCGAGGTGACGCGCTCGCCGCTGCTGGGCGAGCACACCGACGAGATCCTGCGCAGCGTCCTCAAGTACACCGATGCCGAGGTCGACGAGATCGCCCATTCCGGCGCCGTCGGACGGATCGAGAAGATCGCGGCGGAGTAGGCCCGCGGATCGCATCCGACCATCGCGGCGGAAGCGGGCCAACCCGCCTCCGCCCGTCATCCCCGGGGCTGCGTCGCAGAGCCCGGGATGACGGCGAGCATCCCGGGGCGGCCGAGGTCACCCGTGCATCCGGCATCCTCCTGGACGAACGGGTCGAGGCGGACCATCCCACCGAAACGACGAGGATCCCATGCGCATCGCCTTCATCGGTCAGCAGGATTTCGGCAAGGCGGTGCTGGAGGCCTTCCTGAAGCGCGGCGACACGGTGGCCGGCGTGTTCTGCGCGCCCGAGAAGGAGGGCGCCAAGCCCGACGTGCTCAAGACCGCGGCGCTCGAGCAGGGGCTGCAGGTGTTCCAGTTCCCGAGCCTGAAGAGCGCCGAGGCGGAGGCCGCGATGCGCGGGCTCGACGCGGAGATTGGCGTCATGGCCTACGTGCTGCAGTTCGCGCCGCAGGACTTCGTCACCATCCCGAAGCACGGCACGATCCAGTACCATCCCTCGCTGCTGCCGCGGTATCGCGGGCCGTCCTCGATCAACTGGCCGATCGCGAAGGGCGACACGAAGACCGGGCTGACGATCTTCCGCCCGACCGACGGCCTCGACGAGGGCCCGATCCTCCTGCAGAAGACCTGCGACATCGGCGCCGACGACACCCTCGGCGACGTCTACTTCAACAGCCTTTTCCCGATGGGCGTCGCGGCGATGCTGGAGGCGGCCGACCTCGTCGTCGCCGGCCGGCACATCGAGATCGACCAGGACGAGGACGCCGCGAGCTACGAGGGCTGGTTCCGCGCCCGCGAGGCGACGATCAACTGGGGCGCCCACGCCAACCAGATCTACGACCTGATCCGCGCCGCCAACCCCGCGCCCGGCGCCTGGACCACGGTGAACGGCGCCAAGCTGCAGATCTTCGATGCCCGCCTGCACCCGGTGCGGACGCTCGGCGGCGTGAAGGGCAAGGTCGGCGAGGTGATCGCGATCGGCGACGACTCGATCCGCGTCGCCGCGCAGGGCGGCCAGATCGAGATCTTCAAGGTGAAGCCCGAGGGCGGCAAGAAGGTCTCGGCGGTGGAGTTCGCGCAAGGCGGCGGCGTGAGCGTCGGCACGATCCTGGGCGGCTGAGCCTCGGAACGAGGACCCGAGCGCGCTGGCGATCGGCCGACGCGTCGATCGCGTCAGGCCGTCGGCCGAGGCCCGTAGCTCCTGAACTTCTCGATGTTGCGCGCGATCTCGTCGTCGGGCAGCACCACCGGCGTGCCGACCTGCAGCGCGATCGCGTATTGCCGACAAAGGGTCTCGATCTCGACCGCGAGCCACAACGCCTTGGCGAGGTCGGGGCCGGTGGCGATCATGCCGTGGTTGGCGAGCAGGCAGCCGTTGCGGTCCTCCAGCGCTTCGAGCGCTAGGCGCGAGAGCTCCTCGGTGCCGAAGGTGGCGTAGCCCGAGCAGCGGATCGTCGGACCGCCCACGGCCGCGATCATGTAATGCACCGCCGGGATCGTCTGGCGGCACATGGCGAAGGCGGTGCCGTGGTCGGGATGCGCGTGCACCACCGCGTTCACCGCCGGCTTGTCCTGCAGGATGTCGCGATGGAAGCGCCATTCCGAGGACGGGCTCAGGGGATGGTCGAAGCTGCCGTCCATGCGGAGGAAGACCACGTCCTCCGGGGCCATCCGCCCGCTCGGGATGCCCGACGGCGTGATCAGCAGGCCGTCGCGCCAGCGCAGCGAGACGTTGCCCGAGGTTCCGCGGTTGAGGCCCTGCGCATCGAGGCCGCGCGCGGCCTCCACCACCGACGCCCGCGCCCTGGTCTCGTCGGCGTCCATCCGCAATCCTCCGGTTCCCCTCCCCCCGATATGCGCGAAGGCCCGGCACCGTAAAGACGGTGCCGGGCCTCGTCGCGTTCGGACCTGTCGGTGGGGTGGCGCCCTCAGGCGGCCACGACCCCGCGGGTGGTGGTGGCCTCGGGCGCGGCGAGCATCGCGTTGGCGACCACGCGCTTGCGCCAGGGCTTCAGCACCGCGATCGCGAGGATCGAGGCCAGGATGTTGGCGCCGGCGGCCATCAGGAACACGCCGTCCCAGCTGCCGGAGCTCTGCTGCAGGTAGTTCGCCGCCGGCACCAGCAGGGCCGCCGTGCCCTTGGCGGTGTAGAGCAGGCCGGCATTGGTCGCCGCGAACTTCGAGCCGAAGGTGTCGGTGCAGGTCGAGGGGAAGAGCGAGTAGATCTCGCCCCAGGCGAAGAACACGAAGCCCGAGAGCAGCACGAACCACAGCGGATCGTGGCCCCAGAGGTAGAGCATGTAGATGCCGAACCCTTCCATCGCGAAGGCGATGAACATCGTGTTCTCACGGCCGATCTTGTCCGAGACCCAGCCGAAGAACGGCCGCGTCAGCCCGTTGAGCACCCGGTCGATGGTCGCGGCGAAGGTGATCGCCACCATGGTCACGCCGAGGATCGTCACCGGGATCTTGTCGACGCCGATGTCGGCGGCGATCGGCTTCAGGTTGGCGGTGATCATCAGGCCGCCGGCGCCGACGATGACGAACATGAAGTACATCAGCCAGAAGATCGGCTGCCTCGCGACCTCGCCGGGCGCGTAGTTGCGCCGGGTCTGGATCACGTTGGCGTTCACGGCGGCCTCCGGCACCTGGCCCTTCTTCGGCGAGACCAGGAAGAACGCCAGCAGGCAGACGACGAGGCCCTGGCCGAGGCCGAACCACAGGAAGGCGGCCTGGAAACCGTTCTCGGCGATCATCCACTGGATCGGGGCGACGGTGAAGGCCGAGCCGGCGCCGAAGCCCGCGGCGGTGATGCCCGCGGCCAAGCCCCGCTTGTCCGGGAACCACTTGAGCGCGCTGCCGACGCAGGTTCCGTAGACCGCGCCCGCGCCGATGCCGGCGATGACCTGGCCGAGATAGAACATGTTGAGCGAGGTGGCGTAGGAGTTGATCACCCAGCCGATCCCGCAGAGCAGGCCGCCGAACAGCACGACCACGCGCGGGCCGTACTTGTCGACGAACCAGCCCTCGACCGGCACCAGCCAGGTCTCGAACAGCACGAACAGCGTGAACGCCCACTGGATGGCGGCGCGGTCGAAGCCGAACTTCTTCTGGATGTCGGGCACGAAGAACGTCCAGCCGTACTGGAGGTTCGCGATCATCACCATGCAGATCACGCCCAGCGCGAGCTGCATCCATCGATATCCGTCGGACACCCGTCCGATCGCCGGCCGTTCTTCGTGCATCATGTCATCCTCCCAGAGGTCTCGCGTAAGGCCGGTTGTCCGGCACGTGGCGTGTCGTCTGCGTTGACCGCAGCATCGTCGTGTGGCGGCCGGCGTCCGAGCCGGCCGTCAGACGGCGCGCCATGGAACGCCGACGCCCTTCAATCCTCGATGTCGTCGCGCGAACACCGTCGTTCACGCGCGAACCGCAATGTCGGCATGATCCTGATGCCGCGTTCCGGCTTCCGATGCAGCTTCAATTGCACGGCTCATCTCGGAAAAACTTTTGGCACCGCAACAAGAAAAAGTCAGCGCCTCAGCCGGCCGATCTCTGGTCTACGGTATGCCAGAAATATCGTGCGTCATCCTCGCGGAACCTGTCAACGAGAGTGGAATAAAAATACAGAAATTTCGCCGGGATTACCAAGAAGGATCGGACGTGCACGCGGTCGGGCGGTGCTTTGACGATCCTGACGCCGAGCCGCCTTGGTCCCGCCCACGACGCGCCGAGCGGTGCCTGTGTGGAGCGCACGGGTGCCATCTAGGCTGGCGCCGAGGTTTGGGTTACTTCGGCGGTCGGTCGCGCGTCGAACACAAACCGAAGAACGCGGACCGACGGGTACGGCATGTCGAACTCCGAGTCGCTCAGCATCAAGCCGATCGTGGTCAGTTCGAGCCTGCGGACCTTGGCCTACGAGGCGTTGAAGACGTTCATCACCAACATGGACATCTACGGGCGCCCCGACGAGGTCCGTCTCGACGAGCGCAAGCTGTCGCAGGATCTGGGCGTCAGCCGGACGCCGGTGCGCGAGGCGCTGACGGTGCTGGAGCAGGAGGGCTTCGTCCGCTCCGAGGCCCGGCGCGGCGTGTTCGTGATCAAGAAGACCAAGAAAGAGATCGTCGGGATGATCCATGCCTGGGCGGCGCTCGAGAGCATGGCCGCCCGGCTCGCCTGCACCCGCGCCTCGGACGCCGAGCTGCGCTCGCTGCGCGAGGCATTCCCCGAATTCTACGACGGCCGCCCGGCCGAGCACATCGACGAGTACTCCGACGCCAACATCCGCTTCCATCAGAAGATCATCTCGCTCGGGCAATGCGCGATGATCTCGGAGCTGTCGAGCAACCTGCTGATGCACGTGCGCGGCATCCGCAACACCGCCTTGCGCCAGGGCGACCGGGCAGAGAAGTCGATTCGCGAGCACGTCGCCATCATCGACGCGCTGGAGGCGCGCGACGTCGAGCTCGCCGAGCGGCTGGTTCGCGACCACGGCATCGGCCTCGCCGACCACGTCGACGCCTACGGCGCCTATCTCGACTGACCTCAAGGATCGTTCGGAGGCTCCGAGCCGGATCGGTGGAACATATCCGCCGAGCCTGAGCGCATGCGTGATTCGCATATTTGGCATGTGGCGTTTGGTATACCATAATGCAGCGCAGCATGAGATCTATTGCGTCGCAACACGCAACCGGATCCCGCCATGCTGACCTCGTTCCTCGCCGTCTTCGCCGCCCTCGCCAGCGTGCAGGTGCTGCTCGTCGTGAAGCTTGCCGATTTCCTCACCGACGGCGCCGAGGCGCGCGGCGCCCGCGCGATCGACGCCGACGTCCACGGCGCGACTGTCGCCTGAATCGACGACGGGCGCATCCCGTGCGCCGGCGACCTGCGCACTCTGCCCGCTTACGGACGAGGTGAACGCCGACGCCGAATCGGGCATTAGCGTGGCGTCGCCGAAATATCCGGAAACGGTTCACTCACGAAGTTCGGTTTATCGTCAACGAAGCGTTGACGACGACAACCGAGGATTTCCGGCATTGGCTCAGGGCGCCCAGTTCCCGGCCGCGGAGGACGCCTTCGTTCTCCTGATCACCGATCATGCCGACCTGCGGCGCCCGCTTGCGCGCGGGATCGATCTGGTGATGCCGTGCCGCACGGCGGCCGCCTGGCCGCTCGGCGGCGGACGCCCCGCCCTGGTGGTGCTCGATCTCGCACCGCCGATCGCCGACGCCATCCTCGCCGAGACCCCCTGGATCCCGACGCTGGTGCTGCGCCGCGGCGGCCCGCAGCGTCCCTCCTCCTCGCCGATCGTGAGAAGCCTGCCCGCGACGGCCGCGCGCGAGACGATCCTCGCCGGCGTCTTCGCGATGATCGAGGTCGGGGCGAACCGGACGCGGCGTCTCGAGGCGCGCAGCGCGGCCGCCACCGGGATCGTCACGGAGATCTTCGATTCGGCGGCGCTCGGAGCCGGGTTCCAGCAGGCCGAGATCGACCGCGGCACAGACCTCGTCCTCGCGGCGGTGTCCGAGGCCGGGATCGGCGACTGGCTCGCCACCGTCTGGCGGCACGATGCCGGCGTCTACCAGCATACGCTCGGCGTGGCCGGCTACGCCGCGGCGTTCGGCGCGCTGGTCGGCCTGTCGCGTGCCGACCAGCATCGCCTCACCAAGGCCGCGCTGCTGCACGACATCGGCAAGGCGCGCATCCCGGTCGAGATCCTGAACAAGCCCGGCCGGCTGACGCCGGAGGAGATGCGCCTGATGCGGCGGCACCCGGAGATCGGCGCCGGGCTGCTGGTCGCGCAGGGCGGTTTCGAGCCGGAGATCGTCGAGGTGGTGCGCCACCATCACGAGAAGATGGACGGCACCGGATATCCGGCCGGCCTGCAGGACGGCGCGATCACCGATCTCGTGCGCATCGTCGCGATCTGCGACGTGTTCTCGGCCCTGACCGAGCGCAGGACCTACCGCGATCCGATCGCGGCGCCCGAGGCGCTGGCGACGATGGACAGGATGAAGGGCCATCTCGACGGCGCGCTGATGCGGGCCTTCGCGCCCGTGGCGCTCGGCCGGGCGATGGCCGCCGCCTGATCAGGCCCGCCGGCGCCGCCGGCCGGAATCCCGCCGCGCCGCCATCAGGGCGAAGACGACGCCGAGGCCTCCGACCACCGCGTACAGCGCGACGAACGCCCGCCCGATCCCGTTGGTGCCGAACACCCGGTCGTTCAGGAGGCCGAGCAGCGCCGGCCCTGCGCCCAGAGCCACGAGGGTCACGAAGGCGATGAACACGCCGCTGACCCGGCCCCGCAACGCGACCGGCGTCAGGAACTGGATGCCGGCCAACCCCGGGGGGCTGCAGAAGCCGAGGGCGACGACGAGGGCGGCGAACCCCGCCAGGGACGGCCCGAGGCCCGGCGCCAGAGCCATCGTCGCGGTGGCGGGGAGCGCGAAGAGGAGGCCAAGGCCCAGCATCAGCGGCGCGGCCCGCGGATTGGTGCGCCGGACCCGGTCGAGCACGATCCCGCCGACGACGTGCCCGATCGGTGCGGTGACCAGAACCACGAGGCCGAGGACCAGGCCGCTCTCGGCCGGCGTGACGCCGTGGGTGCGCACGTAGAAGGTCGGCGCCCAAGCCGTCAGCGTCTGGCCCATCAGGATCGCGGCGGTCGCCGCCGCGGCATGCGGCAGGTAGGCGCCGCGCCGGCGGATCATCCATCCGACGACGCGCGACCATTTCGGGCGGGCGACCGGCACGGCGGGCTGCGAAGGTTCGGCGATGCGCCAGATGAGGGCCAACAGCACGAGGTTCGGCAGGGCCGCCAGCACGAACAGGGCCTGCCAGGGTGCCAGCGTGCCGAACCCGGGGATCGCGATCCCGGCGCGTCCCGTGAGCCAGCCGAGGGTCGCGCCGCCGACGAGGAAGGCGAGACTTCGCCCGAGCGTCCCGCCGGCGGTCAGGAGCGAGATGCCGCGCCCGAGCTGCGCGCGCTCGATCCTGACCGCCAGGAGGGACAGGGCCGCCGGGGTGATCCCCGACTGCCCGAGCCCGAGGAGCACGCGGCTCGCGAACAGCGCGGCGAAGGAACCGGACAGCCCGCAGGCGATCGTCGCGATCGTCCAGGTGACGAGGGATGCCAGCAGCACCATCCGCCGGTGCCCGCGATCGGCGATCGCGCCGAACCCGGGCAGCGCCCCTGCGTAGAGCAGCGCGAAGGCGGAGCCCTGGAGCAGGCCGATCTCGGCGTCGCTCAGCATCAGGTCGTGCTTGAGCGGCGTGGCGATGACCGTGATCAGGAAGCGGTCGCTGAAGGCGAAGAGCTGCGTCGAGGCCAGAAGCAGCATCAGCGGCCGGCCCGAACGTCCTGCGCTGCGATCCGCGGTCGGCAAGGGGGCGGGCGAACGGACGGATCTGTGCGGGACGCCCGGATCAGTAGAGTTCACAAAGCCACGCGGCGAGCTGCGACCGGTCTTCGGCGATCCTCGCCCGGGAGGCGCGCGCCCGCTGCAGGTCGGCACGGAACTGGCCCGGCGGTTGCCCGAATGCCGCGTGGAACGCGCGGTTGCAATGACTTTCGCTGCCGAAGCCGCAGGCGAAGGCTAGGGCCGCGATCGAGCGGGTCTCGGTCGGCCGCCTCAGGCAGGCGCGCAGGCTCTCGAGCCGCCGAAGCCGCAGGACGTTCGCGACGCCGCCCTCGCCCGAGAACGAGCGATACAGGATGCTGCGGGAGACGCCGATCCCGCGCGCGATCGTCTCCGCGTCGAGGGCCGGGTCCGACAGGCGCGCGGCGATGAAGGCCTCGGCGCGCTCGCGCCTGAGACGCATCGAGTGCTCGTCCATGTCCGCGTCGAGGCCGGCGACGGACCGGTCGCCCAGCGCCCCCGCCAGCAGCATCGCGAGCGCACGCCCCGCCCCGGCCGCGGCCTGCGGGTCGATCGCGGCACCCCTGCGCGCGAGCGAGACCATCAGGTCCGCGAGCAATCCGGCCGATGCCTCCGGAAGCACCGCGCCGTGGAAGGCACGGAACGCGCGCAGCGGACCCTCGACCTGATCGCGCGCGAGCGCGATGGTGACGACGTGCGCGTGCTCGGCCCGGCTCGATTGCGGTCGCGTCGTATCGAACAGCAGGATCTCGCCCGGCGCGACCCGCCCCTCGTCGCCGGGCACACCGCCCCACAGCGTCCCGGCGAGCAGGAGATGGAGGTTGACGTGATCGAAGCCGTCGCGGCGCACCCGCGTCGCGTCGCGGCTGTGCACCAAGCCGTGCAGGAACCGGTCGAACACCACCATGCGCGGGAAGCGATGGGCCTGGAAGCGGGCGTAGAACCGCTCGCCCGCCAAGGCCACGTTGGAGCCGTGGGCATACAGATCGTGATAGGCGCCGAACCCGTCGGGGGCGTCAGGCTCCTGCGCAGCGAAGGTGAAGGATTGCAGCGTCACGGTTCGGCCGGCGATGACGTTCGACGCGCGGGCCGACTCCTTGTTCATTATTCATCGTGCGAAGGCGCATGCAAGCTGCGGCCGAGCCGCGGCCATGCGGGAACGAGGATCGATCGTCCCCGATCGACAGCGCCGAAAACCGGGTGATCGCTTCCGTCACGGGCCGGCAAGGTGCCGAGCCGCCCGCGTCGCGCCGGCGCCGGCCTGCGGGACTCCACGCAGGCTGAGCCCCGGGGTGCGTTGGATCGGCGCATCGACGGCCACCGTCACGGTGCTAGCGTCGTCGCCGCGCGCCGTAGGGCAGCGGCTCTCGGAGGATCGCGATGACCGGCGTGTTCTTTCTGTACTTCACCGCGTGCATGGCGAGCGCTCCCGAGACCTGCGAGGCGCGACGCATGCCGCTCGACGTCGCCACGCCGCGCGCCTGCCAGCACGTCGCGCAGCCGCAGCTCGCCCGCTGGGTCGGCGAGCATCCAGAATACCGGATCACCGGCTGGCGCTGCGGGGCGCCGCTGCGCGATCCCGGCACACGGATCTGAGGCTGGGCGTGGCGTCGCGGGCACAGGCGTCTGCCCTTGCGTCGTGCGGGCGTCCGCGCGCCCCGGTTTCGCCGCATCGGCCGGGCCAAGGCGACGGCCCGTCCCGCCAGCGAACCCTTTTCCGATGACCCACCGCGCCAGCCGCCACCGCAACGCCTTCGCCGGCCTGGGCCTCCTCGCCCTCGCGCTCTCCGCCTGCGGGACGCCGACGATCCTCGAGAGTCCGGGCCCGGTGAGCCCCGTGATCCTCGACGAGACCGCTGCCGCCGCCGCGATCTCGCGCTACCGGGCGCAGCACGGGCTCGGACCGGTGACGGTCGACGCGGGGCTGGCCACGGCGGCGGCGTTCCAGGCCGGCAACAACGCCCGCACCGGCCAGCTCAGCCACGAAGCCGGCGGCAGCTTCACGTCGCGGATGGCGTCGGCCGGGCTCGGCCGCACCTGGTCGGCCGAGAACCTCAGCGCCGGCTCCGAGACCTTCGATCAGGTGCTGGCCCGCTGGAAGGCCTCGCCCGAGCACAACAAGAACATGCTGATCCCGCAGATCCGCCGGATCGGCATCGCCCGCGTCGACGCGCCCGGCACCCGCTACAAGCGCTTCTGGGCGCTCGTGATGGCCGGCGGCTGAGGCCGGATCACTCGCTCGTGTTCGGCTCGACGACGTTGCCGGTGCCGCCGTCGGCATCGTCGCGGCTGCTGCCGAACGGGTAGCCGGCATCCTGGCCGCAATAGAGCCGCCATCCGCCGCGGGAATTGACGACGATCGCCGTCGACCCGAACAGGCCGCCGCCGCCGGTGAAGACGTTGCCGGTGATCACGTTGTCCGACGGGCTCTGGTGGCGGACCGTGCCGCCCTCCCCGCAATTGCGGTAGAGCCGCACGCCGCCCTGCCCGTGCTGGGCGATGCGGTTTCCGGTGATGCGGTTGCGCGCCGAGCCGTCGACGGCGATGGCCTCGCGCCCGATCGCGACGTCGATGGTGTTGTCGGCGATCACGTTGTCCGCGCTCTCGGCGTCGAGGTAGATCGCGTCCGCGCCCGAGCTCCCGTTCAGGGTCGATCCCTGGAGGGTGAAACGGGTGACCCCGGGGGCGAGGTAGATCGGGATGTGCCCGAGCGCGGTGATCGTCGAATCGCGGATCGCGACCTCTGTCGGCGCGGCGGCCTGTGCCCGCTCGGTATGGCCGAGGCTGTGCGAGGACGCCTTCACCGCGAGCCCCTGGCCGTTGAGGCCCATGCCCCAGACGCGGATATGGCCGAGGATGCGGCAGTTGCGCAGGGTCACGCCGCTCGGCCGCGACCAGATCCCCCCCGCTCCGGTCGGCGCGCGCGAGCGGATCTCGACCGCGAGCTCCGCGAGCGTCGGCGCCGGCTCGGCCCGGCCGATCGTCGCGCCGCCGCAGTCGATCTCGGCGCCCGAGGCCTCCGCCCCCTCGATCACGACCCGGCGCAGGACGTGGTCGCCGGGGCTCAAGCCAATCGAGCACGCGAGGCTGACGGCCTCGTCGCCGGGGCTCGGAGGCGACAGCAGGCGGGCGCGCGTCGCGGCATCGCAGGGCCGGGCGGATGCAGGTTCGACGAGGGCGGGCGGGGCCGGTGGCAGGCTGACGATCATCGCCGGGAGATGACGAGCGACGACGGCATTTTCAGGATAAGGCCGCGCAGGTCCGAGATGCCGGCCCCGGCGGTTCCGCTCGCGGGCGAAGGGTTCTAGACCTCCGGTGCGCCGAGGTTCGATCCGGCGCTGGAGCCGAAGGTTGGCCGACCCCGTCCCGAGCATGCCGAAGCAGACCGCGAAGCGGACGGTCGTGCGCCTGCGCCGCCGCCGGGTCGCGGGCGGGCGCGGGAGCCTGGGCCGGCCCGGCTCCGACCTGACGCGGCTGCCGGTGGCCCTCGACCCGCGGGGCCTGAGCCTTGTCGAGGGCGTGCGCGCGGCCTTCGCCTTCGCGATCGTGCTGCTGGCCAACGAATGGATTCAGTGGTCGCCGCTCCTGACGATGGCGCTCGCGGCCAACCTCACCTGCTTCTGCGACACCGGCGGCCCGATCCGCATCCGCCTGCGCGTGCTCACCGCCTTCTCGGTGCTCGGCGCCCTGATCTGGGGCGTGTTCGGGCTGATCCAGCCCTACGGCCCGCTCGTGGTCGTGCCGGCCGCCTGCGCGGTGATCTTCGCCTGCGCCTACGCCCGCGTCTGGAGCGTGCAGGCCCAGGCCGCGGGCAACGTGCTCGTGGTGGTGCTCTGCATCGCCATGGACCGGCCCTTGAGCCCGCAGGAAGCCGCGATCATCGCCGCGATGTTCCTCGCGGGCGGGCTGTGGGCGACCGTGCTGGCGCTGGTGATGTGGCGGCTGCACCCCTACCGCGCGGCCCATCGCGCCATCGCCGAGGTCTGGCACGCGCTCGCGCGGCTGACCGGCGATCTCGAGAAGCTCGCGGCCGCGCCCGAGACGGTGGCCGCCGCCTTCGACGGCCATGCCCGCGCCCACCGCCGCGGCGTCCGCGCCGGCATCGAATCCGCACGTGCGCTCCTCCTCGACCTCGCGCGCTCCCGCGAGCGCGTCTCCGAGCGCACGGCGCAGGCGCTGCTGCGCCTGGAGACGGCCGAGCAGCTGTTCTCCGGCCTGATCGGCATCGCCGAGCTGATCGAGAGCGCGCCCGAGCCGCACCGGCGCGCCGCCGCCAAGCTGTTCCTGCGGCGCCTGCGCCCGCTGCTGATCGCCATCGCCCGGGCGATCCGCGACGACGTCGACCTCGATCTGCCGCGCCTGGATCCGGCGATCGCCCGCGCCACGGAAGGGCTGGAGGCGACGCCGATCCTCGCGCGCCTGGCCGAGCGCATCATCGAGCGCGTCCGGATCGGGGCCAAGCTCTCGACGCCGGAGGGCTACCGCCCCGGCGGGGCGCTCGCCGACGGCGGCAGCCTCGACTGGCGCACGCGGTTCTTCGGGCCGCTGCGCACCAACTTCACCCTCGCCTCGGCCAACCTCCGCCACGCGGTGCGCGCCAGCGCGGTCTGCGCCCCGGCGCTCGCGGCGACGCTGATCTGGGCCGGCCCGTTCTCGCATTGGCTGGTGATGACCGTGGTCCTCACCATGCAGCCGTTCTACTCGGCGACGTGGCAGCGGGCGCTGGAGCGGATCGGCGGCACCGTGCTCGGCGGCCTCGTCGGCGCGCTGCTGGCGCAGATGGCGACGACGCCGCTGATGCAGATCGCGCTGATCCTGCCGTTGAGCATCGTCGGCTTCGCCGCGCGGCAGGTCAGCTACGGCGTCTTCGTCGCCTGCCTGACCCCGCTGATCGTGCTGCTGATCGAGGTGATCACGCCCGGCCATTCCTCCTGGGAGGTGGTCGGCATGCGTGCGCTGTTCACCATCCTCGGCGGGCTGATCGCCGTGGTCAGCTGCCTGCTGCTGTGGCCGATCTGGGAGCCGGACCAAGTCCGCAAGGAACTGCGCCGCGCGCTCGCGAGCCATGCCGCCTTCGCGGAAGCCGCCTTCGCGGAGACGCCGCTTTCGGAGCGCGAGGCGAAGCTCTCGACCTGTGCCCGGAGCGCCGGCCTCGCGCTCAACGACCTCGAAGCCGCCCTGTCGCGCGCCCTGCAGCAGCCGCGCGCCGGTCACCACCCGGAGGTCGAGGCGGCGATGGTCGCCGACGCCACGCTCCGGCGGATCAGCGCCCGCCTCACCGTGCTCCGCCATGCCGGCGCGCCGGCGGGCGCGGAGGACGGCCCGTGGAAGGCCTGGATCGCGGCGACGCTCGCGGCGCTGGCCGAGCACCGCTATCCGTTGCCGGACCGCCCCGATGAGGCGCGCAGCCCGCAGCTACAGCGCCTCGTCGCCCAGGTCGACCTGCTCACCGGCACCCTGCGGCCGGGGCAGGTGCGGGAGACGCCGGTGGGCGCGGCCGCATGACCCGCACCCGACCGGCTCAGTTCAGCGCCTGCGGCTCGGCCTCCTGAAGGAAGGCTGCGACCTCGCGGAAGAACTGCATGCGGTTCTTCTCCATCATCACCGTATGCGTGCCCTCGCCGAGCTCGACGAAGCGCTTGTAGGGGGCGTTCGTCAGCTGGGTGAAGTATTCCTGCGCCTGGTAGCTCGGCAGGTCGGCGTCCCATTCCGCGTGGATGATCAGGGTCGGGACGCGGATTTCGCCCGGGTCGTAGAGCGGCTTTCCCGCCTGCCAGTAGGCCTGCGAGTCGGCGACGACGCCGTTCGGCGCGCGCAGCACCGGCGGCGACGAGGCCGCGCCGGCCGCGTCGGTGGCCCAGGTCGCATCCGCCCATTGCTCGAACCAGCCCGCCGGGATCAGGTCGGCGCGCTTGTCCCCGGCGACACCCTTGAGCCAGCGGTCCCGGGCGCTGTCGCGGGTGACGGTGCGGTAGGCGCCGAGCGGCCCGGAGGTGCCGAGGTTCGGCGGCGCCTTGGCGATCCATTGCGGCGCGTAGAGCACGAGGCGGTTGACCCGGTCGTTGTGGGTCGTGGTGTAGAGCCCCATCGTCGAGGTGCCCCAGGACCATCCCATCAGGTCGAGTTTTTCGACGCCGCGCCGCTTCAGGATGAAGTCGACGGCGACGCCCACGGCCTTCGCCGCGTCGGCGGTGCGCATGAAGGGCGGGTTGTCCGCGGCCGGCCGGTCCATCTGCTTCGGGCGGCTCGAGAACCCGTAGCCGGGCAGGTCCACGAGGTAGACGTCGAAGCCGAGCCCGGCCAGGTAGTCCATCATCGACAGGCCGGCGAGCGGCAGGTCGAACGCCGTCGAGGCCGGGTAGGTCGCCCCATGGACGTAGAGCAGGATCCGGTCGGCGGCGAAGCGCGCCTGCCCCGCCGGGTGCTTGTTGCGGACGTAGAGCTCGATCCCGTCCTCGCCCGTCGGCACGCGGAACTCCTCGCGCGCGATGGCGGGTGCCGCCGGCTCGCGCGCCAAGGCCGGCGTCGCCGCCAGACCGAGGCCGAGGGCGGCGAGGCCGCGGAAGACGTCCCGGCGCGGCACGGCGCCGAGGTCCAGGTCCGCCGCGTTTCGGCCTTCGGCCGGCGGTTTCGGCTTCGATGGTGCGGGCATCGTTCTCTCCCATGCGGATCTGGCGTCCGATGCAGGAGATGAATCATTCCCGCGGCGCCCAGGCAACGGAGATCGCAGCGCAGCGCGGACGATCATCGGCGATCGTCGCCCGACGATCGGCCATCCCTATCGCGCTCACGGAAAAAACACGCTGCCGCGTCCGCGCGCATCGCGCCGTTTCCCGTATATCGGCGCGGGACATCGAGAGCGGACACGACCTTTGGAAGACGCGTTGATCCGGTGGCTGCAGTCCACCGCACATCTGAGGGCCGACGTCGCGGCCGTGATCGGCACCGTGCTGGCGCTCGGCGTCACCCTGCACGCGCTGCTGCGCAAGCGCCGGGTCAGCGTCGCGGTCGGCTGGATCGGGCTCGCCTGGCTGTCGCCGGTGTTCGGGACGTCCCTGTACCTGCTGTTCGGGATCAACCGGGTCGAGCGCCGCGCGCGCAAGTTCCAGTCGAAGCCCTCCGCGGCGCCCGGCGCGCCGAGCACCGAGGACGCCATCGTCCCCGAGGTGATGTGGCCGCTGGACAGGGCGGTGCGCCGCATCTCCGGCCTGCCGGCGCTGGCCGGCAACACGATCCGCCTGTTCCGCAACGGCGACGCGGCCTATCCGGCGATGCTGGCGGCGATCGGCGCGGCGCGAACCAGCATCGCCCTGTCCAGCTACATCTTCCGCGACGATCCCACCGGACGGACCTTCTGCGCGGCGTTGAAGGAAGCGCAGGACCGCGGCGTCGCGGTGCGGGTGATCATCGACGGCATCGGCGGCGGCTACTTCCGCGCCGCGGCCTTCCGGCGCCTGCGGGCCGCGGGCGTGCCGGCCGCCCTGTTCATGCATTCGGGCCTGCCCTGGCGCATGCCGTTCCTGAACCTGCGCACCCACAAGAAGCTGCTGATCCTCGACGGGCGCGAGGCCTTCACCGGCGGCCTCAACATCTCGCAGCCGAACCGCCTGCGGACGCGCCCGGACCACCCGATCCGCGACACCCATTTCCACGTCGCCGGCCCGGTGGTCGAGCAGCTGATGCTGGCCTTCTCGGCCGATTGGGCCTTCGCCGACGGCGGTGCGCTCGAAGGGCCGGACTGGTTCCCCGACCTCCAACCGGTCGGGGAATCGATCGCGCGGGTCGTCGTCTCCGGGCCCGACGCGGACGTGGAGAAGATCGAGTTCGTGATCCTGCAGGCCCTGGCCTGCGCGCGCAGCTCGGTCCGCGTCGTCACCCCCTACTTCCTGCCGGACGAGGTGGTGATGAACGCCCTCATCCTCGCCAGCCAGCGCGGGATCACGGTGGACATCGTCATCCCGCGGATCAGCGACCATCACTTCATCGATTGGGCGACGCGGGCGCACATCGCGCCGCTGCTGCGCAACGGCGTGCGGATCTGGCTCGACGAGCCGCCCTTCGACCATTCCAAGGCGACGGTGGTGGACGGGGCCTGGTGCTTCGTCGGCAGCGCGAACTGGGACATGCGCAGCTTCCGGCTGAACTTCGAGCTCAACGTCGAGATCCACGACGCGGATCTCGCCGCGCAGCTCGAGAGCTTCATCCGCGCCAAGATGGAGACGCCGCTGACCCTGGACGCGATCAACGCGCGGGTCTTGCCCGTCCGTTTGCGCGACGCAGGCGTGCGACTGCTGCTGCCATACCTCTGAAGCGCAGGCGCGGCGCCTCGCCGGGCGGGGCCGGGCTGAGATGGACGACGATCGGGCGGTGGTCTGAGGGTCCGCGCGGCAGCACCGCGTGCTCGCGGCAGACGAGGCCGCGCACCAGGCAGCGGTCGAGGCGCAGCGGCACCATCTCGACCATCGCGTGCGTCGGCCGGCGCGGGCCGACGTCGCGGAATCCCGGCACCAGCGCCGGCCCGACGATGTTGTAGTCGCCGAGGATCGCCGAGCGCTCCGGCAGCATCCCGACGATCCGGCGCAGCTGGCGCCGGTTCAGCATCTGGCCGTGCGACAGGTGCACGTTGGCCACGCCGAAATCGCCGAAATCGAGCACCTGGCAGACCCGGTGCACGACCGCGCCGGACGGCAGCTTGACGACGGTCGGCGTCTTCGCCCACGGGGTCGGGCACCACATCGCCAGGCCGTGGATGCGCCCCGGCAGCGGCACCCAGGCATAGGATCCGCCGACGCGGTCGGTGATCCCGGCGATCTCGCGGGTCGCCTCCTGCATCAGCAGCAGGTCCGGCCGTTCCTGCTCGATCAGGGCGACGACGTCCTCGACCGCCGCGCCCGTGCGCCGCAGCAGGTTCCAGCTGACGACCTTGCGCGACACCGCCGCGGCATCCGCCTGGCGGATCGGCGCCGGCGCGACCGAGTCGAGGCCGAGGGACGCCGGGGAAACCTGGATCGTTGCCATGCGGGCCGTTCGTGCTCCTGACGGCGCTCGCCTGACAGCCCCGGGCAGGCGCGAGACCGGGACGGGGTGCGGGGGTATCACGCCCGCGTCCCAACGCGCGACCGATGATCCCGTTGCCCTGTTGACGCAACCACCCTCGACCCTTGAGCCTCGCGGCGCGAGCGCCCAGAACCCATCTCGATCCGTTCGGACCTGCCGCGGGGCAGCGCTCCGGATCCCGAGGACCCAGATCACGGGGACCATGACGCGTTTCACGTTCATCCACGCCGCCGACCTGCATCTCGGCAGCCCGCTCGCCGGGCTCTCGGCGCGGAACGCCGAGATCGCCCAGCGCTTCGCCTCCGCCGGCAGGCGCGCGTTCGAGGACCTGGTCGGCCATGCGATCGAGGCGCGCGTCGCGTTCCTGATCGTCGCCGGCGACGTCTACGACGGCGACTGGGCCGACCACTCGATCGGCCTGTTCTTCGCCCGCCAGGTCGCGCGGCTCGACCGGGCCGGCATCCCGGTGGTGCTGGTGCGCGGCAACCACGACGCCGAGAGCGTGATCACCAAGGCGATCACCCTGCCGGACGCGGTGCGCACCTTCTCGACAAAGAAGCCCGAGACCCTTCGCCTCGACCACCTGAAGGTCGCGCTTCACGGGCAGAGCTTTCCCAACCGGGCGGTCGACGAGAACCTGTCGCTGGCCTATCCGGCAGCCGTGCCGGGCTGGTTCAACGTCGGCGTGCTGCACACCTCCTGCACCGGGCACGCCCAGCACGCGACCTACGCGCCCTGCTCCGTCGCCGACCTGCGCGCGCGCGGATACGACTACTGGGCGCTCGGCCACATCCACGAATATGCCGAGCTGTCGCAGGATCCCTGGATCCTGTTCCCGGGCAACCTCCAGGGTCGCAGCATCCGTGAATGCGGCCCCAAGGGCGCCGTTGTGGTGGAGGTCGGCGACGGGCAGGTCACGGCGGTGCGCCGCCTGATCGTCGATCATGCGCGCTTCCACAGCCTCACGGTGGCGGTCGACGCGGCCGAGAGCGAGAGCGAGGCGGTGGCCCTGGTCGAGGCGGCTCTGCGCCCGCTGGCGGCCTTGGCCGAGGGCCGCCTGCTCGCAGTCCGCGTGCACCTCACCGGCGTCACCGCCGCCCACGACCGGCTCGCCGCCGACCGCGAGAACCTCACCGCCGAGATCCAGGCCGCCGCCGACCGCGTCCACGAGGACATCTGGCTGGAGAAGCTGAGGATCGACACCGCCCGCCCGAGCAGCGGCCCGCGGGAGAACGTCGTCGACGCCATCGACCCGGCGACGCTCCTCGCCGAGATCGACCACGACCCGGAGTTTCGCGCGCGCGCGACCGCCGCGCTCGCCGAGATCGCCGCCAAGATGCCGGCGACCGAGGACGGCGACCTCGCCGCCGACCTCGACACCCTTTGTGCCGAGGCCGAGGCGATGATCCTCGGCCGCCTGACCAAGCGCGCATGCTGAGCCGCGCGACTTCACCGGACGCTCGCCGAAGCCCGGCGGAGCGGAGACACCCATGCGCCTGCTGAGCCTCGACCTCGAACGCTACGGCCCCTTCACCGGCCGCCGGGTCGACTTCCGCGCCGATGCGCGCCTGCACGTCGTGCTCGGCGCCAACGAGGCCGGAAAATCCTCGGCGCTCGCCGCGGTGACCGACCTGCTCTTCGGCATCGGGACACGGACCGCCTACGCCTTCCTTCATGAGATGCCGCAGCTGCGGATCGGCGCCGAGATCTGCAGCGCCGACGGGCGGACGCTCTGCTTCCGCCGCCGCAAGGGCAACCGCAACACCGTGGTCGACGCCGACGACGCGCCCCTGCCGGAGACCGTGCTCGCGCCCTTCCTCGGCGGCTTGACCCGCGAGGTGTTCTGCCGCGCCTTCGGCCTCGACGCGAACAGCCTGCGCGAGGGTGCCAGGGAGATGCTGCTCGCCGAGGGCGAGCTCGGCGCCAGCCTGTTCGCGGCGGCCTCAGGCCTGCGCGGCTACAGCGACCTTCAGAAGAGCCTCGAGGCCGAGTCCGACCGGATCTACGGGCCGCGCAAGCGCCAGGACCGCAGCTTCTACCAGGCGTTCGACCGCTACGAGGACGCCCGGAAGGCGATCCGCGACACCGGCCTGCGCGCCGGAGACTGGCGCGACCTCAACGACAGCATCGCCACGGCCGGGAACGCGCTCGACGCGATCAAGGCCGAGCGGATGCGGATCGCGGCCGAGCAGGCGCGCCTCACCCGCCTCCGGCGCGTCGGCCCGCTGCTCGCCGAGATCGACGGGCTCGCAGCGCGGGACGACGCCGAACCGGGGCTGGTCGAGGTTCCCGACGCCTGGGTCGACCGCCTCGGAGAGGCCTGCGCCGCGTTGCGCGCCCGGCAGGCGGACGCCGCGCGCATCGATGCGGCGGCGGACGCGGCCCGGGCGGCCTTCGCCGCCGTCGCCGTCGATGCCGGGCTCGTCGGGCGTGCCGAGGAGATCCTGGAAGGTTTTCGCGGGATCGACCGCTTCGACAAGAACGGGGTCGACCTGCCCCGCATCCAGGGCGAGGCGGACCAATTCGACGCCGAGCTCGCCCGGCTCGCCGTGCGGGTCGGCCTCCCCGACGTGGAGGCGCTGACGCGGCGCCAGCCCTCGGACGCCGTCCGCGCCCGGGTCGAAACCCTGATCCGCGACGGCCAGGAGGACACCGCAGCGATCGCCCGGCTGGAGCGCGACCTCGCCGCGGCGCGTATTGAGCACGAGGGCCTGCTGCGCGACGTGGCCGAAGGCGGCACGCCGGTCGATCCGGCACCCTTCCGCGAGACGTTACGCCCGCTGGCGGCGATCCGCGGCGTGATCGCTGAGCGCGACGCCCTCGATGCCACGGTGCGGCGGGCCGAGCAGGTGCTGCGCGGGCAGGCGGCCCGTCTGTCGCCACCGGTGGCCGACGTCGCGGCCCTCGCCGCCGCGCCGCTGCCGACGGTCGAGACGGTGGCGCGCTTCCGGGCCTTGCTCGACGGCAAGGAGCGCGAGCGCGTGCTGGCGGTCGAGCGCCGCGACGCCGCCCGGCGCCAGGTCGCGACGCGGCGGGGGCGCCTGCGCGAGCGCGAGGCCGGCCGGCCGATCGCGACGCTCTCCGACCTGTCTGCGCTTCGGGCCGAGCGCGACGCCGCCTTCGCGCCGCTCCGCGAAGCCTTGAGCGAGGGGGTCCGGCGAGCGCCGGGGGATATCGCCGCCTACGAGCGCCTGGCGCAGGCCGCAGACCGGCTCGCCGACGATCTCGCCGCCGACGCCGCCCGCGTCGCGGAGCACGCCGCCGACCGGCTGCGCCTCGACGCCGAGCTCGCCGAGGCCGAGGCCGCCGACGAGATCCTGAGGGAGATCGAAGCCGAGGTCGCGGAAGGCCATGCCGCCTGGGTCGACCTGTGGCGCCCCGCCGGCATCGCGCCCTCGACCCCGGCGGAGATGACGGCGTGGCTCGGTGAGGCCGAGACCCTGATCGAGGGCAAGGGCGATCTCGACGAGCGGCACATCGATCGCGCGCTCCGCACCGAGCGGATCGAGGCGGCACGGGCGCCGTTGCTGGATCTTGCCGAAAGGATGGGACTGACCGACCTCGCCGGCCTCGACGTCGGCCTGATCCTCGGCCGCCTGGAAGAGCGCGTTGCGGCGATCGCGTCGCGATGGGAGGCGACCCGCGAGGCGAACGCGCGGATCGGCGCCGCCGCGATCGGCATCGCGCGGTCCACGACGGCGCTCGCCGACGCGAAGGCGAAGCAGGCGGCCTGGCGCAATGCCTGGGACGACGCGGTGCGGGCGATCGGGCTCGACGGCGCGGCCGGGACCGAGATGGCGACGAGCGCCCTCGCCGCCTGGCAGGCGGTGCCGAACGCGCTCGCCGAGCGCGAGAACCGCCGCGCGCGCGTCGCCGGCATCCGCCGCGACATGGAGGCCTACCACGCCGCCGTCACGCCGCTGATCGCGGCGCTCGCCCCCGACCTCGCCCACATCCAGCCGAGCGCCGCGATCCGCAGCCTGCAGACGCGGCTGCAGGAGGCGCAGGCGAGCGAGACCCGCCGGCGCGAGCTCGCGAAGCGGCGCGACGAGGCGGAGCGGGAGGCCGGAGCGGCGATGCGCGCGCGCGACGACGCGCTCGGCCATCTCGCGGGTCTTCTGGCCGACACGGTGCCGGACCTCGGCGCCGACGCGCAGGACGCGGTCGAGGCGCTGCACGGCCGCCTCGTCGCCCGGCGCGCGTTGCGGGCGGAAGCGCTCGCGCGGCGCGTCGAGCTGGCACGCGCCGCAGACGGCGTTTCCGAAGACGCGCTGCGTGCCGACCTCGCCGCCATCGACGCCGATGCGATCGAGGCGCGGCTGCGCAGCCTGGCGATGGAGGACGAGGACCTCGACCAGCGCGGCAAGACGGCCTTCGCCGAGCGCGATCGCAGCGAGCGACGGCGCGAGGCGCTGGAGGGCGGGACCGGGGCCGAGCTGGCATTGGCGCAGAAAAAGGCGGCCGAGGCCGAGCTTCACGCGAGCGCCCGGCAATGGGCCGTGCTCAAGCTCGCGAGCCTGATGCTCGGCACCGCCATCGCCCGCCAGCGGACGGGGCAGCAGGACCCGTTGCTGACCCGGGCCGGCGCGATCATGGCGGCCCTGACGGGGGGCGGGTTCTCCGGCCTCGCGCAGGATTACGACGAGGCCGACAAGGCGCTGATCGTCGCCCGCCGCGCCGGTGGCGAGACCGTCCACGTCCAGGGCCTCAGCGAGGGCACCCGCGACCAGCTCTACCTCGCGCTGCGGCTGGCCTACCTGGAGGACTACGCCGGCAAGTCCGAGCCGGCGCCCTTCATCGGCGACGACCTGTTCTCGACCTTCGACGACGCGCGGACCGGCCACGGCCTCGAAGCGCTCGCTGCGATCGGCGGCACCGTGCAGCCGATCCTGTTCACCCACCACCGCCACGTCGCCGACCTCGCGCAGGCGCGTCTCGGCTCGGCGGTGGACATCATCCCGCTCTAGAGCATCTTCCGTGATCCCTGGATCAGGGAAGATGCTCCATCTTATTGTGAGATCGCGTTTCCTTCACGCGAGCCGGGATCCACTTCGCATGAAAATGCTCTAGCCGGTCCGTAGCGCGTTTCGAGGTGGGCGAGGTAGGCCTCGGTTCCGAGCGGGCGGCCGGTCGCCTGCTCGAGCAGCGCATCGGTGGGCAGGCGGCTGCCTTGCTCGTGGACGTGGCGGCGCAGCCAGCCGCGCAGCGGCGCGAAATCGCCCGCGGCGAGGCCCGGCAGGATCCCCGGCTCGTCGCGCTTGGCCGCGGTGAAGAGCTGGGCGGCGGCCATCGCGCCGAGCGTGTAGGTCGGGAAGTAGCCCCAGGCGCCGCTCGGCCAGTGGATGTCCTGCAGACAGCCGAGGCGGTCGTTCGGAACTTCGAGCCCGAGCAGGCTGCGCATGCCGTCGTTGAACGCGCCCGGCAGGTCGGCCACTGCGAGGTCGCCGGCGATGAGGGCCGATTCGAGGTCGTAGCGGAGCAGGACGTGCGCCGGGTAGGTCGCCTCGTCGGCGTCGACCCGGATGAAGCCGGGCTCGACCCGGGTGTGCAGGCGGTGAAGGTTCTCGGGCGTGAAGGCGGCTCCGTCGCGCCCGAATTCCGTACGGACCAGGGGCGCCAGGAACGCGAAGAATTCTCGGCTGCGGCAGGCCTGCATCTCGACGATGAGCGATTGGCTCTCGTGCAGGCTCATGCCGCGGGCCTTGCCGACCGGCTGGTTGCGCCACGCGGCCGGACGGCCCTGCTCATAGAGCGCGTGGCCGGTCTCGTGCAGCACCCCCATCAGCGCACGCCCGAAATCGGCGGCGTCGTAGCGCGTGGTGATCCGCACGTCGTCGGTGGCGCCCCCGCAGAACGGGTGCAGACTGATGTCGAGGCGCCCGCGCGCGAAGTCGAAGCCGAGCGCACGCATCAAGGCCAGCCCGATCCGCCGCTGCGCCTCAACCGGGAACGGGCCGTCGAGCGGCAGCGGCGTGGGCTCGCGCGCCTGCCGCTCGCGTGCCTCGGCCACCAGCCCGGGAAGCCGGGTGCGCAGATCGGCGAAGAGCGGATCGATGGTCGCGCGCCGCATGCCCGGATCGTACTCGTCGAGCAGCGCGTCGTAGGTGCCGAGCCCGAGGGCCGCCCCCTTGATCGCCCCGATCTCGCGCTGGAGTCGCAGCACCTCGGCCAAGTGCGGCAGCAGCATCCTGAAATCCGACTGCGCGCGGGCCTCGCGCCAGACCATCTCCGCCTTCGAGATCGCCCGCGAGCTCGCCTCGACGAGGTCGCCCGGCACCGCCGCGGCATGGGCGTGGAGGCGGCGCATCTCGGCGAGATTCGCAGCCCGCCACGGGTCGAGGGCGGTCTCGTCGGCAGCCGACAGCGCGTCGGCGGTCTCGGGCGCCGTCAGGATCTCGTGGGCGATGCCGCGCAGGACCGCGAGCTGGTCGGCGCGGCCGTCGGCGGCACCGTCCGGCATCAGGGTCTGCGAGTCCCAGCCGAGGATGCCGGCGGCGGCGCCGATCGCGTCGAGGCGGGCGAAGCGGCGTTCGAGGCTGGAATAGACGTTCACGATGCGAAGGCCCCGCGGTGACGATCCGGCCGCGAACGGCCGGGATGGGTGCTCTCGTCATAGGCGGCCGTCGGCGCTGCGAACACCCCGACCGGGGCCGAAGACGCTCGTGAGCGCATATCGGCGAGCCCGGCCGCGCCTTCCGAGCCGAAAACCCCATATGGTCGCGATGCGCCGCAGGCGTCGCCGACACCGGAGCCGTTTCGTGGATCGCCGCGCCTTCGTCGCCGCAGCCCTGGCCTGCACCGGCCTCGTCGGAGGATCGGCGGCAAGCACCGCACCCGAACCTGCGGCGATCCCGGACGGTCGCCCGGTGCGGATCGCCATGCTGCTGTTTCCGGGCATGACGGCGCTCGATGTCGTCGGGCCGCAGGAGATCCTCGCGGGCCTCGCGCCGGGAAACCTGCATCTCGTGGCGCGGGCGGCAGGTCCCGTGGCGAGCGACACCGGGCTCGCCCTCCTCGCCACCGCCGACTTCGAGACCTGCCCGCGCGACCTCGACGTGCTGTTCGTTCCCGGCGGGGACGGCACGCCCGACCAGATGCGCGACGCTGCGACCCTCGCCTTCCTGCGCGATCGCGCCGACCGGGCCGCCTGGGTCGCCAGCGTCTGCACCGGGTCGCTGATCCTTGGAGCAGCGGGATTGCTCTCGGGGTACCGCGCGACCTCGCACTGGTGCGTGCGCGACACCGTGCTGCCGCTGCTCGGCGCGGTGCCGGTCGACGAACGCGTGGTGTTCGATCGCAACCGCGCCACCGCGGCCGGCATCTCGGCCGGGCTCGATTTCGCCCTGGCGCTCGCGGCCAAGCTCCGCGGCGAGGCCTATGCCCGCACCAGCCAGCTCGTGGCGGAATACGCGCCGCGCCCGCCCTTCGATGCCGGAAGCCCGTCCGCGGCCGGCCCCGCGATCACCCGCGCGGCGGACGCGATCCTCGCGCCGCTCGTTGCGGGCGCACTGGCTGCGAGCCGCAACCGGTGAACCGCCCCGCAGCGCACGCCTCCGTGAACGGGCGCGCCGGAACGGCAACCACGGGTAAGCATTCTGGCAGGTGAAGCCGTCGCGAGGCGACGGCCGCCATCCTGGACCACTACGCCGGACCTGCCATGATCCTCGGAATGCTCGTCTCGGCCGTCATCGCGGCGCTCGGCCTGCTCGTGGCGCTCGGCCGGATCGGCCATCCGATCGACGGGCAGGTGCTCACCAATTTCGGCTGGAGCGGCGTGATCATCGGCGTCGCGCTGTTCGGCTTCTTCGCCTACCTGATGCGCGGGCGCCGACGCCCGGTGGCGTGAGCCGTGACGGTGTCAGGCGATGCGGATCAGCGGCTCGCGACGCAGCGCCGGCGTCGCGCCGACCTCGACGCGCTGGCGCTCGCGGGCGATGTAGGCCGTCGGCATGATCGCCTGCATGTCCGCCTCGACCGCGCGCAGGGTCGCGTCGGAGTGGCATGGATGCAGGTGGATGATCGCCAGCGCCTTCACGCCGGCGGCCTGCGCCAGCTCGACGCCCTTCTGCCAGGTCGAGTGGCCCCAGCCGCGGCAGGTCGGGTATTCGCAGTCGGTGAACATGCCGTCGTAGACGATCAGGTCGGCATCCTCGACGAAGCGCATCAGGGCTGCGTCCGGCCAGGGATCGGTGTGCTCGATGTCGCTGATGATGCAGAGCCGTTTCCCGTCATGCTCGAACCGATAGCCGACAGAGCCCTGGGGATGGTTGAGCAGGATCGTGTCGACGGTCGCGCCGTCGGAGAAGGTCAGGGTCTCGCCGGCGCGGAAGCCGTGATGCTTGAGCGTGCAGGGCAGGACGTCGAGTGTAACCGGGAAGAGCGGCGGCGCGTATAACCGACCGAGCGTGTCCTCGGCCGACTGCCCGCCGAGGTTCCCGCACCAGGTGTGGACGGTCCGCTCGGGATCGAACACCGCCGGCTTGAAGAACGGCAGTCCGCCGGTGTGGTCGAGATGGAGATGGCTGAAGAGAAGATCGACGTCCTTCGGCAGGTCCTGCCGGTTGTGCTGGCCGCACGCGTAGAGGCCGGAGCCGGCATCGACGACGAACAGGCGCTCGCCGCAGCGCACCTCCATGCACGGGGTGTTGCCGCCGAACTCGGCGTATTCCGGGCCGCTCACCGGCGTCGAACCACGCACGCCCCAGAAGCGCAGCGTGAGACCGCCGTCCGATACTGGACTTCTCGACATCGTCATCACGGGTCGTTTTCGTTCGGATGGTCCGATCGCCTTCGATCTGGAACCGTTCTCCGCTTCGCCGTCAATGCGACCGAGGCGGTGGGCGGACGGTGGTTTTCTCATCGCCGCTCTCTGACAGAGGTTGAGATGGGTGGCCGTCGCACGCTGCGATGTGCGAGCCCGCACATGGGATAAGTCCCATCCACGCCTCGCGTTTCGGAGATCACGGGCGTTCGGCGAGGGCGAGCGGACCGGTCGGAGCCCGAACGGGCACCGTCGGATCGCCGGCGCCGGCCGCCCGGACGAGCCGCGGAAGCCGGTCCCGGTAGCGGGACTCGAGGCCGTCGAAGCGATCGGCCTCGCGCTCGTAGGACGGCACGAAGCCGGCCATATGGGTCGGGGACAGGGGCGAGCCCGGCGCCGCCCAGGCGGCCCAGGTCGCCTCGGGCACCGGTGGCGCGCGCCGACGGGCGGGGATGACGATCGTCTCCAACCCGGCATAGGCCAGCGCCTCGGGGCGGCTGACCTCGCCGAGCGACGTGCCCTTGGCGGCGAGTGCCGCCCAGAAAGCGTGTTGGCCGCCGTCGGAATAGCTGGTGCGGATCGCGGCCGCCCCATCGTCGACGAAGGCGGCGATGCGGGCCTCCTCCGCCGCCCGGCGGGTGACGACGGCGGCTTCCTTGGCCGGGTCCTTCGACGGCGCGAAGACGTAGCGGCCGCCCTCGACGCCGACCTGCAGCTCGTCGCCGGTCGCCTCGAACCGGTCCGCGCCCGCCTTGAGCTCGCGCCAGAACCCGATGTTCGGATCGGTGCGATAGCGCGCCATGTTCTCCGCGGTCATCCGGAACGGATAGGCCTGGAACTGGAACGCCACCTGGCCGCCCTTCAGCGCGTCGCGGGCGATCGCATAGATCTCGCCGACGGTGTGGTCCATCATCGCGAAGCAGCCCATCGACGAGCACACGCCGTGCACCATCACCGCCGAGCCGGTTCCGCCATGCGCCCGGTCGTAGGCGTTCGGGTAGCCGACGTCGAAGGACAGGTAGTAGTGCGAGTTCGGGTTCATCTGGCGCTGCGGCACCATGTAGAAGCCCTCCGGCGTCTGCCGGTCGCCGTTCTTGCGCTTGGGACCGAGCTGGCCGGACCACCGGCAGATCGGGAAGGTCTTGAGATAAACGAAGCGGCCGCCGGCGGCCTTCTTCCACACCTCGATCTCGGAATCCTTCTTATAGGCCCGGAACAGCACCGGCGCCTGCGGGCTCGTGCCCTTGGCCGCCATCAGCGCGAGGGTGGCGGCGGGGATCGGCGCCTCGGCCTTGGCGTTCTGCGCCGACGCGTCGCCCGCGAACAGCAGGGCGAGCACGACGGCGAAGCCGGTCGGGACCAGACCTTTCAGACGGTGGGCGGGAGGCATCGCGGGGCCGGGGCGGGAGGGTCGCGCGACGCCGCGGCCGACGCGGCCGCGCACGGGACGGGCACGCGGCCCGAACCTGTGCGGCCAATACGGCGTCCGTATGGCTTCATCCCGGCTCGAGCGCGCGGGCGGGCTTCGTCGGCACCGGAACCACGGTGCTGTTCTCCACGGCGATCACCGCATCGAACGGGTCGAGGACGTCGAGGTCGGCGGCGTCGGGGACGCAGACGATGAGGCCGCGGCCGGCCCGGGCCGCGCGCAGGCGGGTGATCCGCGCCGCGATCTCGGCGGGCTTGCGCTCGTCGAGCAGGATCGCGACGACCACGATGTCGGGCTGGCGGATCAGGCAGCGGGCGAGGTCGATCGCGATCCGGGTCTCGACCGGGATCGCGCCCTCGCCGAGCACCGAGCCGGTGCCCGCGCTTCCGGGCTCGACCCGGCTGTCGAGGCCGAGCCGATAGACCGAGGCTTCCAGGCCCTCCTCGGTCAGCACACGCCGGACGATCGCCCGCACCCGCGGCTCCGCCCCGGCCTCTCCGAGGCTGACGCGGCCGAACAGCAGGTTCTCCTCGACGCTGGCCGCCGGATTGATCCGCGTGGGATCGTGGAACTCGACCGCGGCGGCGAGGTGAGCCGGCAGCATCCGCGCGAAGGAGTGGCGGGCGGCGACGAGCCGCTCCTCGAACGCGGCGTCGATCAGCCCGAAGCGGTGGCGGGTTTCGCTGTAGCGCAGCGCCAACCCGATGAGCCGCTCGCGGTCGCGCTGGCCCGCCGGGCCGCGACGCAGCGCGACCGCATTCGGCTGGCGCACCACCAGATCCTCGAAGTAGCCGCGCTCGTCGGCCGGAAAGAGGGAGAACGCGTCGAACAGCGGATGGTCGTTGGGCAGATCGGCGAAGATCTCGACGGTGCTGCGCGCGACCGCGAGGCCGATCTCGGTGAGCGGGCGGACGAGGTCTTCCGCCTCCAGCACGGCGCGCATGTAGGGATGGCGAGCGAGGCGCTTGGGCGCGAAGGTCTGGCCCACGGGCTCGCCGAACAGGATGTTCTCGCCGACCGTGGCCTGATGGTTGTAGCGGGCGGGATCGAACGGCTCGACCAGGCGCTCCGCCCCTTCCGCCATCAGCATCGTCCGCATCGTGGCGCGGGCGGCCACCAGGGCGCGGGCGAAGTCGGGGGCGGCGACCGGATCGACCCGGGCGAGGAGGCCGCGGGAATAGGCGAAGGCATCGAGCCCGGTGATCCGCAGGATCTCGACGAAGGCGGGCTGATCGGGCGCGGCCGCGGGATCGGCGCCGTAGAGGATGTTGGCGCGGAGCGTCCCCTCGACCAGGATCGCCTCGCCGGCGGCGAACGCGATCCGGCGGGCGCGATCCGCGGCGTCGAACGCGCCGAGATCGTGCCCGGCATAGGTGACGTTGCCCGCCGTCGGCGCGACCTGGCCCGCGAGGATCGCCGCGAGCACCCGGGCGCCGCTGCCGCGGATGCCTGTGATCGCGACGTGCGAGGGCATCGCCAGCGTGAGGTCGACTCCCGAGAGCCGTTCGCCGGTCGCCGCGTCGTAGGCGCCGACGCCCCGCGCCGCGAGATCGCCGGCGCGGGGGACGGCGAGCCCGCCCTTGCGCCCGCGTCGCCCCTCCAGGGCCGCGATCGTGCGGGCGGTCTCGCGGAAAAGCGGCTTCAACCCCTCGCGCAGACGCCAGAGGTTGAGCGTCAGGGCGATCAGGATCGCCGCGATCGCGAAGGCGCCGGCCGCCGCGACCAGGGCGGCGGGGTCGACGTCGCGGGCGGGCGGCGCACCGTTGCCGCCGCCGCGCCATAGGGCGGCACCGGCGGCCATCGCCGGTAGGATGATGGCCAGCGCCAGCGAGGGCGCACGGGCATAGGCGAGCTTCGCCTCGGCGCGCGCCAGCGCCGCGCGGGTCGCCGCGGCCTTCTCGGCGATGCGCGCGCGCTCCAGGGTCGCCGAGCCGTGGATCCGCACCGCCGGCATGCGTCGGACCAGATCCCCGAGCGTCCGCTCCGCGAGCGCGCTCGAGCGCAGGCGCAGAGCGCTCCGCGACGCCGAGCGGCGAAGGATCAGCTCGCGCGCCATCGCGGCCGCGAACAGGCCGACCGCCGCGGCGGGCACCAGCCGCGGGGCGGCCAGGGCGGCGAAGCCCAGGGCGACGAGGATCGCGCCGAGCGCCATCGCCGGCACGAGGATGCCGATGGCGAGCAGGCCGTCGACCCGGCCGAGCGCCTGCCCGAGGAGGCCGGCGAGGCCGCGCGCCTCCTCGCGGGCACCCGGCGGCGCATCGAGGATCGCCGCGGTCGCGGCCTCGCGCATGCGCAGGACCGCACGGCTCTGGGCCGAGAAGCTCAGGGCGGCGACGAACCAGCCGAGGCCGGCGAGCGCCAATGCGCAGGCGGAGAGACCGAAGAAGGCCGCGCGTTCGAGGTCGAGCGGCGCCAGGCTCCAGCCCGGTACCAGGACGAAATCGTCGGCCGTGCGGGCGATGGCGACGCGCAGGAAGACCAGTGCCGTCGCCTCGTCGTGGCCCAGGGTGTGGACGAGGTCGCGCAGGCAGAGCAGGGCGAGGATGCAGAGCGGGCCGCCGAGGCCGAGCGCCAGCGCGACCGCGGCGAGGTGGCGCCCGCGCGCCGCGCGCCAGGCGAGAACGATCGGATCAGGCTCCATGGCCGCTCACGTGATCGAAGGCTTTCGCATCGGCCGGTCCCGGGCGGCCGCCGGATCGCACGCCGCCTCCCAGCGCATAGGCGCTCTTCGGTCCCGCGAAAAGCGCGCCACCGCACGCCGCGCTCGCCGGCGGAAAACGCGGCCAATCGCCCCTGTCGCTCAGCTTGGAATTCTTCCATAGCGCGTGGCATCGGCCGGGCAAGAGCGAACCTCCGTCGCATTGCTTTGACGGTGCAGACCGGGTCAACCTTGCGGGACCGGGCTGCGGGCATGGCGAGGCAGGGTCGAACATCTTGGTGACGCTCTCCACCGACGACATGCGGCGGTCTCGGCGCCCGCGGGCCATCGCCTGATGGCGCAGCTGTTCTCGCCGGGCGCCGACGCGATCTACCGGCTCGCCCTGCTCACCGGCGTGGCGTGCCTTGCCGGCATTCCGATCGTCGCGGCGGGGATCGTGCGCTCGGATTACGTCACCGGCGTCGGGGTCGCCCCGGCCCAGCCGGTGCCGTTCAGCCACAAGCATCATTCCGGCGAGCTCGGGGTCGACTGCCGCTACTGCCACACGACGGTGGAGACCCAGGCGACCGCCGGCATTCCGCCGACCCACACCTGCATGACCTGCCATTCGCAGATCTGGACCGGGTCCGACATGCTGAAGCCGGTGCGCGACAGCTTCGCGCGCGACGAGCCGCTTCAATGGGTGCGCCTGAACAAGCTGCCGAGCTACGTCTACTACAACCACTCGGTCCATGTGACGAAGGGGATCGGTTGCTCGACCTGCCACGGCGACGTGACCAGCATGCAGATGACCTACCGCGCCAACGCCTTCGAGATGCAGTTCTGCCTCGACTGCCACCGCGATCCGGCGAAGTACGTCCGCCCGCAGGAGCAGGTCTGGAACATGACGTGGAAGCCGCCTGAGAACCAGGCGACCCTCGGGCCCGAGCTCGTCGCCAAGAACCGCATCCGGGGGGGCGAGCGCCTCACCGAATGCGCGATCTGTCATCGCTGATGGGGACGGACCGCACATGACCGGGCATCACGACATCGGCGCGATCCGCGCGCGCCTGGCGTCCGGCGACGGGCCGGCCTTTTGGCGCAGCCTCGACGCGGTCGCCGACACGCCCGAGTTCCGAAGCTACCTGGAGGCCGAGTTTCCCGCCGCGGCGCGGCTCGCGGCCTCGCCGGAGCGGCGCGGCTTTCTGAAACTGATGGCCGCCTCGTTCGCGCTTGCCGGATTGTCCGCCTGCGACTCGAGCGACGGGCGGCACTACGAGCTGCCCTACGTCAACGCGCCCGAACGGGTCCTGCCCGGCGCGCCGCTCAGCTACGCCTCGTCGGCGCTGCTCGACGGGTTCGCCAACGGCATCCTGGTCACCACCCGGAACGGCCGCCCGCTGAAGATCGAGGGCAACCCCGACCATCCCTGGAGCCTGGGCGGCACCGACGTGCTGGCGCAGGCCTCGGTGCTCGGCCTCTACGATCCGTTCCGCTCGCAGGCGGTGCAGCATATCGGGCGGCCGAGTTCGTGGGCCGCCTTCCAGGGCGCGATGCTGGCGCAGATGCCGGCCTGGCAGGCGAAGGGCGGCGAAGGCCTCGCCCTGCTCACCGGACCGGTGACCTCGCCGTCGCTCGAGGCCGAGATCGCGCGGATGCGGAAGACCTATCCGGCGATGCGCTGGTACGTCAGCGCAGGCGTCGCGCGCGACGGCCTCTACGAAGGAGCCCGGCGCGCCTTCGGCCGGCCGGTCGAGACGCTTCCCAAGTTCGCCAAGGCGCGAACCATCGTGTCCCTCGACGGGGACATGCTCGACCTCGGCCCCGGGCAGGTCGGGCTGGCGCGGCGCTGGAGCGACGCGCGAAAGGCATCCTACGCGGCCGGCAACCTCCTCACCCTCCACGCCGCCGCGGCGACGCCGACGCTGACCAGCGCAAAGGCGGACTACGGGATCGCGGTCGCCGCCACGCGGATGGAAGCCCTGGCGCGGGACCTGCTGAGCCTCGCCGAGGGCGGAACGGCATCCTCCGCCGACAACGCGTCGGCGGCTTGGCTCGAGCGTGCGTCCGCTGCGCTGAACGCGGCCCGCGGCGCCGGCCTCGTCACCACCGGGCTCAGCGGCTCGCCGGCGTTGCATGCCCTGGTCCACCGGCTCAACGGCGCCTTGGGCAACGCCGGCACGACGGTGCGGCACACCGCACCGGCCCAGGCGATCGGCGCCGGGACGCTCCGCGACCTCAGCACCGCCATGGCGGAGGGCTCGGTCGAGACCTTGATCGTGCTCGGCGTGAACCCGGTCTACGAGGCGCCGGGCGCCCTCGACTTCGCGCAGGCCATGGAGCGCGTGCCGCTGAAGATCCATGCCGGCCTCTACTACGACGAGACCGCGGCCCATTCCGATTGGCACCTGCCGCTGGCGCATCCGCTCGAATCCTGGGGCGATGCCCGCTCCCTCGATGGCACCGTCGGCCTGATCCAGCCGACCGTCGCGCCGCTCTACAACGGCCGCGCCGCCAACGAGCTGTTGGGCTTCCTCGACCGCGGCACGATCGGCAACGGCCTCGATCTGCTGAAGCAGCGGATGCGCGGCGAATCCGAGACCGACGCCACGTTCCAGGCCCGCTTCGAGGAGGCCCTGCGCAGCGGCTTCCTGCCCGACAGCGCGGCCAAGCCCGAGACGACGGTGCTGACCGAGGCCGCCTCGGCGCCGGCGAAGCCTCCGGAAGCGCCGCAGGAGACCATCGAGGTGGTGTTCCGCCCCGACCCCACCATCTGGGACGGGACGCTGGCCGATCTCGGCTGGCTGCAGGAACTGCCCAAGCCCCTGACGAAGATCGTTTGGGAGAACGTCGTCGGTGTCAGCCCGAAGCTTGCCGAGCGACGCGGGCTTGCCAACGGCGACATCGTGCGCATCGCCGCGGACGGGCGCGCGATCGAAGGTCCGGTCTGGATCACGCCGGGGCAGGCCGAGAACACGGTCAGCCTCGGGCTCGGCTACGGGCGCAACGTGCCCGACCACCTCGCGAAGGGCCTGGGATACGCCGCCAACGTGCTGCGGCCGGCGATGGACCCATGGCTGCTGGAGGGCGCGACGCTCGCCGCGACCGGCCAGCGCCGGATGCCCGCGACCACCCAGGATCTCGGCACGATGGAGGGGATGGATCTCGTCCGCGTCCAGCACCAGGGCGCGAAGCCGGTCGGCGATGCCAAGGCCTACGAGCTGGCCTCGTTCTACCCGAAGCCCGCAGCCGCAGAACGCGGCGCGGAGGCCGCCTGGGCCATGGCGATCGACCTCGATTCCTGCATCGGCTGCAACGCCTGCATCACCGCCTGCCAATCCGAGAACAACATCCCGGTCGTCGGGCGCGAGGAGGTCGAGCGCGGCCGATGGATGGGCTGGCTGCGAGTGGACCGCTACTTCTCCGGCGCGCTCGATGCGCCCGAGACGCATTTCCAGCCCGTGCCGTGCATGCATTGCGAGAACGCACCCTGCGAGGTCGGCTGCCCGGTGGAGGCGACGCTACACGACAGCGAGGGCCTGAACCTGCAGGTCTACAATCGCTGCGTCGGCACGCGGACGTGCCAGAGCTATTGCCCGTACAAGGTCCGGCGCTTCAACTATCTCGATTATACCGGCGACATGCCGGTGGTGGCGCAGCAGCAGCGCAATCCCGACGTGACGGTGCGCGCCCGCGGCGTGATGGAGAAGTGCACCTACTGCGTCCAGCGCATCGCCGCGGCCCGCATCGACTCGGCCAAGGACGCGCACGCGCCGATCCAGGACGGTGCCGTCGAGACCGCCTGCCAGGGCGCCTGCCCCACCCGCGCCATCACCTTCGGAAACCTCTCGGACCCCGGCAGCCGGATCGCCGCGGCGCGGGCGGACGGCCGCAACTACGCCCTGCTCGGCGAGCTGAACACGCGCCCGCGGACGACCTACCTCGCGAGCCTCGCGCCGCCGGCGAAGGAGGGCTGACGCCATGTCGGGAGCCACACTCCAGCCACCATCCGGCACCGGCCTGATCGGCCCCGACGCGACGCTGCACGGCATCGGCCGCGCCGTCGCTTCGGTCCCGCTGACGCATCCGTTGAACCGCCGCTGGTGGATCGCCTTCGCCGGCGCGCTCGCCCTGCTCGGCCTGTTCGGCGGGGTGCTGTGCTACCTGCTCCTGACGGGCGTCGGCATCTGGGGGAACAACAACGCCGTCGTCTGGGCGCTCGACATCGCGAGCTACGATTGGTGGATCGGCGTCGCCAGCGGCAGCCTCCTCGTCTCCGCGGTGCTGCTCCTGCTCGGGGCGGAATGGCGCGGCGCCGTCAACCGGGTCGCCGAGACGGTCGCCTTGCTCTGCACCTGCGCCGCCGGCCTCTACCCGATCATCCATCTCGGCCGGCCTTGGTTCTTCTTCTGGAACCTGCCCTATCCGAACACCTACGACCTGTGGCCGCAGTTCCGCTCGCCGCTCCTGTGGGACGCGATCGACATCGTGTCCTACCTCGTGGTCTGCGTCAGCCTCTGGTACATCGGGTTGCTGCCAGACCTCGCGTCGTTGCGCGACCGCGCCGTCGAGGATGCGCTGGCGCAGGAGAAGGCCCACGGCCGCCCTCGGAAGCGGTCGCTCCTGAAGGCGCAGGCCTACGGGATCGTCGCATCGGGCTGGCGCGGATCGGCGGCGCATTGGCAGCTCTGGTCGCAGGCCTACCGCACCATCGCGCTGCTCGGCGTGCTGCTTGTGGTCTCGCTCCAGACCGGCGCCTCGGTGATGCTCGCGGGCTCGGTGATGCCGGGCTGGCACGACACGATCCTGCCGGTGACCTTCCTCGTCAACGCCGTGTTCTCGGGCGTCGGCGTCACCGCCGCGATCGTGGTGCTGATCCGCTCGGTCTACCGACTCGACGGGCTGATCTCGGCACGGCACCTCGAGATCCTCGCCCGGCTGATGCTCTGCCTCGGATGCGCCAGCCTGTACTGCTACGCCACCGAGTTCTTCTCGACGTTCCTGCACGGCGACCAGCAGGAACGCGACGTGCTGATCCGGCGGATGACGGGCGCCCATGCCTGGGCCTTCTGGACCGTCGTCGCGTGCCTGCTGATCCCGGCACAGGCGTTCTGGTCGGCCCGCCTGCGCCGGTCGCCGCTCGCGGTCGCGCTGATCGGCGTCATGATCGCGATCGGCGCCTACGCCGACCACGTCATGGTCCTCGTGGTGACGCTGGCCCAGGATTTCCTGCCCTCCTCGCGGCTGGCCTACAGCGAGACGATCTGGGGCGTCGCCACCTTCGCCGGTTCCGTCGGCCTGTTCCTGACGCTGCTGCTGCTGTTCCTGCGCTACCTGCCGGCGGTCTCGATCACCGAGAGCCGTCGCCTGGCGCTCGCCGTCGTGCCGGCCGCGGTCGCGGCCGAGCGGAGGGCGGTGAAGGAGGCCGAGGCGCGGCCGCTTGCCAGCGAGCGGGACGGGACGGAGGACGCGCCGCTCTGGGGCGTCAGCGCCGCCTTCGCCTCGGAAGGTGACCTCGCGGCCGCCGCCGCCGCCCTGTCCGGCCGAGACGACGCCCATGTCCACCTGGACGCGCACGGCCCCGTGCCGATGCCGCGCGTGCTCCGCACCCTCGGGATCGCCGGGCGCTCGATCCGCGCCTACGCGATCCTCGGCGCGCTCGCGGGCGGCGCCGCCTTCTTCGGGATGTGCGTCTACGCGACGGCCTACGACTACGTGTTCCTGATCGGCGGGCGTCCGCGCTTCTCGTGGCCGTCCTTCGTGGTGCCGAGCCTGTCCTTCGCGATGATGAGCGGCACGATCGCGGTCCACCTTGCCTTGCTGATCCTGAACCGGTTGCCGCGCTTGAACCACCCGGCGTTCAACATCCCGGGGTTCCTGCGCGCGACGGACGACCGCTACTTCCTCTCGGCCGAAGCCCAGGGCGAGCGCTTCGACGCCGACCGCGTCGTGCGCAAGCTGGCGTCCCTGCCCACGGAAGCCGGCCGCCCGCTCGACATCCGCCGGGTGCCGCGATGAGGCGTCTCCTGGCCCTGCTCGCCGTCCTGCCGCTCGCGGCCTGCGGCGAAGCCGACATGAGCGAGCAGCCGCGTGCCAAGACCTGGGACAGGAACGGCTTCTTCCCGCAGGCGATGACGATGCGCCATCCCGTCGCCGGCACCGTGCCGCGGAACGATCCGGCCAAGCCGGCGGCGCAGCCAGCAAGCATCACCGAGACCCTGCTGGCTCGCGGGCGGGAGCGGTACGGCATCTACTGCACCCCGTGCCACGGCGCCTCGGGCGACGGCCGCGAGATCATCGTCGCGCGCGGCTTTCCCTCGGCCGGTCAGCTCACCACCGAACGCCAGCGCACAGCGTCGGCCGACGACCTGTATCGTGCGATCTCGGAGGGGCACCGGGCGATGTACGGGATGGGCCAGATGATCCCCTCCGCGGATCGCTGGGCGATCATCGCCTATGTCCGCGCCCTGCAACGGAGCCAGGATACCGAGGTCGCGGGCCTGCCGCCCGAGGACCGGGCCAAGCTGGAGGTGTCGCGATGATGGCCGCTTACGCCTCGGCTGCACGGCGCCGTCCCGTCGCGGCGCTGCTCCTCGGCGTCGGAGCGTCGATCCTCGCCGTGCTGGCGGGTGGCTGGCGCGGGGCGGCCACGTCCTACCTGGCGGCTTGGCTCTCGCTGCTCGCCCTGCCGGTCGGCGCGCTTCCGATCGCCATCGCGCTCGAGCGGTTCGGCCTGCGCGAGCACGACCGCGGCGAGGGCGAGCTTTCCAAGTCCTTGCGTCGCCTCGTCGGGCTGATGCCGGTGGCAGCGATCCTGGGCGTGCCCGTCCTGTTCGGCATCGGGCAGATCTATCGATGGACCGACGCGCCGCCCGCGACGCCGCTGGCCGCTTTGTGGTTCACGGTGCCGCTCTTCGCCCTGCGGGTGATCGCGTACCTCGCCGCCTGGGTCTGGCTCGCCGCGCGGTTCGTGGTCCCGGGCGAAACCCGCGACGGACGCACGATCTCCGGGGTCGCGCTGCATGCCGTCGTCGGAACCCTGGCCGTCACCGACCTCGTCGGATCCCTGGACCATCGGCTCGGCTCCAGCCTCGAAGGTCTGCTCGTGCTGACGGCCTGGAGCGGCTTGGCCCTGGCCGCGGCGATCCTCCTGGCACCGGAGGAGCCGACGCCGATCGGGCGCGGGCGCGCGGTCCCCGGGCAGGACCGGCTTGTGCCGCTTGTGGTCCTGCTGAGCCTCTGGGCCTTCTTGCACTTCGTGCAGTTCCTGATCGTCTGGTCGGCGAACCTTCCTCAGGAAGTCTTGTGGTACTTCGCTCGCGGCGGCTGGCTCGGCCGTGCGTTCGCGAGCCTCGGCGGGGCCGTCGTCCTGCTCGGCGCGCTGGCGACGCTTCGGCCGGGGCGCCCGACGACGCGGGTCTTGGCGGCGCTGGTGCTCGCGCTCCACGCGGTCGAGATGTTCTGGTTCGTGACGCCCGCTCTGCGCGACCGCTTCGTGATCGACTGGAGCGACGCCTTCGCCGCGATCGCCGTCTGCTGTCTGGCCGTGGCCCTGCTGCCGGTGGCGCAACGCCTGATGCCCGTTCTCTCGCCCCGGCGCCGGCGGAGCGCGGTCGCATGAGCACCGAGCGCACGCAGCACCGGTTCGGCTTCGTCTCGTCGATCATCTCCGGCTTGGCAATCTTGCGCCGCCGTCCTTCCTCGCCCGGGACGGCGAAGGCATCCGGCGAGGCCGGATCCTCGGACGGGCCGGGCTACGAAACCTCTGACGTCCATGTCGGCAACACGGCCCGCGTGATGGCCGGGCTGATGGTGACAGCGCTCGCCGTGATCGGAGCGATGATCTGGCTGAAGACGATGGTCTCGACCGATCAGCGCCAGGCCCTGCCGAGCCTGACCGCGCAGCAGACCGCGCGGCTCGTTCCCCCGCCACCGAACCTTCAGGCCGACCCCTACGCCGACCTCGCTGCCGAGCGTGCGGCCGAAGGCCGGCAGCTCGACGGCTACGCCTTCCTCGACGCCTCGCGGCAGCGCGCGCGCATCCCGATCGACCGTGCCATGGCGCTGACGGTCGGCCGAACGCTGGACCCGTGAGCCGATGACGCCGAAGCACGCAGCCCTCGAGCTCTGGCCGGCGGCGGCCTCCGCCGTCGCGGTCGAGACCGACTACCTGATCCTCGCCTTCACGGTGCTCACGCTGGTGCTCACCGTGCCGGTGTTCCTGGCGATCACCTGGTTCGCGATCCGGTACCGCGACGGCCAGGAGGCCAACCGCGACACCAGCGGCATCCGCTCGAACCTGATCGAGATCAGCTGGATGCTGATCCCGTTCCTGCTGACGCTGATCTTCTTCGTCTGGGGCGCGCGGCTCTTCGTGATCTCGAAGAACCCGCCGCCCGACGCGATGGTGATCGAGGCGATCGGTCGGCAATGGATGTGGAAGTTCCAGCACCCGACCGGCCAATCCGAGATCAACGACCTGCATGTGCCGATGGGCCAGCCGATCAAGCTGCGGATCATCAGCCAGGACGTGATCCATGCGCTCTACCTGCCGGCGCTCCGGGTGCAGATGACGGCCTTGCCCGACCGCTACACCGAGCTGTGGTTCAAGGCCGACAAGCCCGGCACCTTCCACCTGTACTGCTCGGAATATTGCGGCACCGACCACTCGGCGATGGAGGGCAGCCTGACGATCCTCAGCCAGGGGGACTACCAGGACTGGCTCACCCATTCCGGGGCGCAGCAATCGAAGGTCGCGGCCGGCAAGGCGATCTACAATGCCTACGGCTGCGGAACCTGCCACGACGACGGTTCGAACGTGCAGGCGCCGAAGCTCGCCGGCCTCTACGGACGGGCGGTGCGACTGGCGGACGGGCGCACGATCACGGCCGACGAGGACTACCTTCGCGATAAGATCCGCAACCCCAACGGCAACCGGCTCGCCGAGGGCTACAAGCAGATCATGCCGAGCTTCGCCGGCGTGATCCCGGAGGACGACCTCGGCCGCCTGATCGACTTCCTGAAATCGAACACCCGCACCGTGGGCGACGCAGCGTCCGGAGAGGCCACGCGATGAGCGCATCGGGCACGATCGACAGCGGGATCGCGAACCGCGAGCCGCACGCGCCGGAGGCGACGCTCGATCGTCCGGCCGACTATCTCCACGCCCAATCGACCCTGCGCTCGTGGTTCCTCACCACCGACCACAAGCGCATCGCGATCCTCTACCTCGCCTCGATCACCGCGTTCTTCATCATCGGCGCCGTCGCCGCGGGCGTGGTGCGGCTGGCCCTCGTCGTGCCGAACGGCGCGGTGATGGCCAACGACACCTACAACAAGGCCTTCACCATCCACGGCGTGGTGATGGTGTGGTTCTTCCTGATCCCGTCGATCCCGGCGACCTTCGGCAACTTCCTGATCCCGCTGATGATCGGGGCGAAGGACCTCGCCTTCCCCAAGCTGAACCTCACGAGTTGGTACGTCTTCATGACGGGCGCGCTCTTCACGATGGTGTCGGTGGTGCTCGGCGGCATCGACACGGGCTGGACCTTCTACGCGCCGCTCTCCACCGCGTTCTCGAACGGCTGGGTCCTGCCGGCGCTGATCGGCGTGACGATCGTCGGGTTCTCGTCGATCCTGACGGGCCTGAACTTCGTCGTCACGATCCACACCATGCGCGCGCCCGGCATGACGTGGTTCAAGCTGCCGATCTTCGTCTGGACGCACTACGCCACCAGCCTGATCTTCCTGCTGGCGACGCCCGTGATCACCACGGCGCTGATCCTGCTGATCATGGAGCGCGCCTTCCACATCGGCGTGTTCGATCCGGCCTATGGCGGCGACCCGGTGCTGTTCCAGCACCTGTTTTGGTTCTACTCGCACCCGGCGGTGTACATCATGGTCCTGCCGGGCATGGGGGTGATCTCCGAGATCATCCCGGCCTTCGCCCAGAAGAAGCTCTTCGGCTACCGCTTCGTCGCCTACGCCGCGATCGGGCTCGCCTCGGTGACGTTCTTCGTCTGGGGCCACCATATGTTCATCAACGGGCAGAGCGATCTCGCCTCGCTCGCCTTCTCGGCGCTCTCCTTCGCGGTCGCCGTGCCCTCGGCGGTGAAGGTCTACAACTGGACCGCGACGATCCATAAGGGGAAGCTCCGCCTCGACACGCCGATGCTCTACGCGATGGGCTACATCGGCCTGTTCGTGCTCGGCGGCCTCACCGGCCTGTACCTGGCGACGCTGGCGATCAACCAGCACATCCACGCGACCTACTTCGTAGTCGCGCACTTCCACTACATCATGGTCGGCGGCACGGTGCTGGCCTTCCTCGGCGGGCTGCACTTCTGGTGGCCGAAGTTCACTGGCCGGATGTACAACGAGGCCTGGGGGCGAATCTCGGCGCTGCTGATCTTCCTCGGCTTCAACGTGACGTTCTTTCCGCAGTTCATCCTCGGCTACCTCGGCATGCCGCGACGCTACGCGACCTACCCGCCGGAATTCCAGCTTCTGAACGTCCTTTCCTCGGCCGGCGCGACGATCCTGGCGGCGGGCTACATCTTCCCGATGCTCTACCTCGTCTATTCCCTGTGGTTCGGCAGGAAGGCGCCCGCGAATCCCTGGGACGCCAAGGGGCTCGAGTGGGAGACGACCTCGCCGCCGCCGACGCTCAACTTCGCGTCGCCGCCCGAGGTGCCGCGGGTGCCGTACGACTACCCGATCCAGGAGCAGGAAACCAAGGCGCAGCATCGATGAGCCAAGAGCGATGAGCACGGGTCTCGCCGACGGCGTCGGCATCAAGCGCGCCCACCATTTCGAGACCGTGGCGCAGCAGCGCTATGCCGCCACGCTCGGGATCTGGGCGTGGCTGATCACCGAGCTCCTGCTCTTCGCGGCTCTGTTCCTGGTGGCGCTGATCGTGCGGATCCAGCACCCGGAGGCGACGCAGGAGGCGGCGCGCCACCTGAAGTTCTGGATCGGCGCCGTCAACACGGTGGTGCTGATCGTCTCCAGCCTCACCATGTCGATGGCGATCGAGTTCTCGCGCATCGGCTGGCAGCGGGCGATGGTGCGGGCGATGCTGGCGACCGCCGCTCTCGGCAGCCTGTTCCTCGTGCTGAAGGGCTACGAGTACTACGCCGACTACGAGGAGCACATGATGCCGTTCCTCGGCTCGCGCCCCTACGAGCTGTCGGCGAGCCCGGCCTCGCGCCTGTTCGTGAACCTCTACTACGTCGCGACGCTGTTGCACGGGCTGCACCTGCTGACCGGCATCTCGCTGCTGCTCGGCATGACCTGGATCGCGTCCAAGGCGGGGTTCCTGTCGCGGCACCAGAACTGGATCGAGATCTACGGCCTGTACTGGCACTTCATCGACTTGATCTGGATCATGGCCTTCCCGATCCTCTACGTCGTCAACCGGTAGCCCGATGCGCAGCCCGCTCGCGACCCTCTCCGACGCCGACCGCGCGCTCCTGAAGGATCGGCTGCGCAAGCCGGTTCTGACCTTCCTGGCGCTGATGGGCCTGCTCGCGGTCAACGTCACCCTCGGCGCGACGCTGCCGTTCGAGCAGGTCTGGGCGCTCGAGCTCGTCGTCGTCGCGGCGATGGCGCTCGTCGTCCTCCTCGTGTCGATGGAGGTGCTCCACGAGCCGCCGCTGGTGAAGCTGTTCTCGGGCCTCGGCTTCTTCTGGGTCGCGATCATGGTCGGCATGACGCTGACGGATTACCTCGGCCGCTGACGCGCGGTGCGGTTCACGGTTGTTCGCCGTCCGAAACGCACCTAAACCGAAGTGGACATCCGGGCGGCGGACGATCCGCGCCGAGGCCCCGCCCGATCAGGTAAGTTTCCGAGACGATGTGCGAACTGCTCGGCATGAGCGCGAACGTGCCCACCGATATCCGCTTCTCGTTCGCGGCGTTGGCGCGGCGCGGCGGCGAGACCGGTCCGCACGCGGACGGATGGGGCATCAGCTTCTACGAGGGCCGCGGCTGCCGCAGCTTCCACGAGCCCGAGCCGAGCGCGAAGTCGGAACTCGCCCGCCTGCTGCGCGACTACAAGATCAAGAGCCGCATCGTCATCGGGCACGTGCGCAAGGCCAATCGCGGCCGCGTCAGCCTCGAGAACACCCATCCGTTCTCGCGCGAGCTCTGGGGCCGGCGCTGGACCTTCGCGCATAACGGCCAGCTCAAGGGGGTGAAGAAGCTTCCGCTCGGCAGGTTCATGCCGATCGGGTCGACGGACAGCGAGTACGCCTTCTGCTGGATGCTCGGCCGCCTGCAGGGGCGCTTCTCGGCCCTGCCCAAGCCCGCGCTGCTCGACCGCGCGGTGGCCGACCTCTGCGCCGAGCTGCACGCGCTCGGCGTGTTCAACATGCTGCTCTCCGACAGCCGAACCCTCTACGCCCATTGCGGCAAGCGCCTGTGCTACCTCACCCGCCGGGCGCCCTTCGGCACGGCGACGCTGATCGACGAGGATTGGCGGGTGGACTTCGCCCAGGAGACCACCGAGCGCGACGTCGTGTCGGTGGTGGCGACGCAGGCGTTGACCCGCGACGAATGCTGGACCGACCTCGCGCGCGGTGACGTCATCACCCTGCGCGACGGCGCGATCCGCCTGCTGAAACCCGGCGCGCCGGCGGCGGCCCCCGTCGTCGTCGCGCCGAAGCCCTGTTGAGGCGAGGCGCGACGCACTTGGATGTGACGGTCGCGAAGGTGCAAGCGCGGCCGCGATAGGCTAAAGACACGGAACAACTCGAACGGCTCAGGCGCGAGCCGCACACGTTCCGCCTCGCGGCTTCGGACCACCCGCGAGCCCGCAGAAGACCGTAGATTGCGACGCATCATGACCCGCGACGAGACCGACACCCTTCCGAGCCAGTCTGGAAACGGCGACAAGGATGCGCGGCCGAACCTGTCGCACACCATCCGCTCCCATCTCGGCGACCATCTGCGCAGCGCCTACGACACGTTGGGCCAGACCGAGCTGCCGAGCCGTTTCGCCGAGCTGATCGCGAAGCTCGAGGCGGCGCTCAAGGCCCGCGGCGAGGCGATCGAGCCGGAGTTCCGCAACGGCCTGCTCGCGGCCGTGCCGAGCCTGCGCGCCTTCGCCCTGTCGCTGACCTCGAACCCGGCCCGCTCCGACGACCTCGTGCAGGATACGCTGATGAAGGGCTGGCAGCATCGCGCCCGCTTCCAGCCCGGCACCAACCTGAACGCGTGGCTGTTCACGATCCTGCGCAACATCTTCTACTCGGACCACCGCAAGCGGGTCCGCGAGGTCGAGGACCAGGACGGCTCCTACGCCGCGCGCCTGGCCACCGCCCCGCACCAGGGCGACCGTCTCGACGTCGAGGACCTGCAGACGGCGCTCGCCAAGCTCCCGCCCGACCAGCGCGAGGCGCTGGTGCTCGTCGGCGCCGAGGGCGTCTCCTACGAGGAGGCGGCGACCATCATGGGCTGCAAGGTCGGCACCGTGAAGAGCCGCGTCAGCCGGGCCCGGGGGCGGCTCGCCGAGCTGCTGGGCTACGACGAGGAAGACCTCGGCTCCGACCGGTTCATCCAGTCGGCGATGCCCAAGGACGCCTGAGAGAACGCCCGACGATCGGTCTTTTTTGACGCATCCGTTTCCGGGGGTCGTGCGTTACCGGCCCGACACTCGCACGGCGCCGGTTGGCGCGGCGAGCATCGGAAGACGGAGCTTTGCCATGCAGTTCAAGACCCTTCTGGCCGCCTCGGCCCTCGTTCTCGCCCTGCCGCTCGCCGCACAGGCGCAGGGCACCATCCGCGGTGCCGAGCGCGGCGCCGAGACCGGCTCCGACATCGGCGGCCCGATCGGCGGGATCGTCGGCGGCGCGGTGGGCGCGGCGACCGGCACCGTCGGCGGCATCCTCGGCGTCGACATGCAGCCGCGCTTCCGCAGCTACGTCCGCGAGCGCAACGTGCGCTCCTACGATTACGACGGCCGCGTCGCCGTCGGCACCACCCTGCCGGGCGACGGCGTGACCTACTACGACGTGCCCGACGAGTACCGCGTCCAGCCGGGCACCCGCTACACCGTGATCAACAACCGCCCGGTCCTCGTCGATCGCGGCCACCGCATCGTCGAAGTGATCGACTAGGCGTTTCATCGCCGCGCGACGTGCGAGGGCTCCGGGGCGACAGGCTCCGGGGCCCTTTTCCTTGGCGCCCACCGCACGCTCGGCCGCCCATGCAACGCTTCGCCGCATCGCCCGTTATGGCTCTGACGGCGAACGGGAATTCCCACCATGAACGACGACGCCATCGATCCGAAGGCCGGGCTTCCGGAGCCGGTCCGCGACCATCTCGGCCAGCAGCTGCGCTCGATGCTGTCGGTGGGCCAGGAGAAGCCGCGCTTCCTCGGCGACGATCCCGCGCCCGACGCCACCTTCGCGCCGCAGCTTCAGCGCCTGGAGACCCGGCTCAAGACCCACGAGGAGGGCACGGGCGCCGTCGAGCACGCCCTCGACCGCATCCTTGATGCCTTCGGCGTCACCCCCGACGACGGCAAGCCCGCCGGCACCAAGCCGACGGCCTGAGGGTCAGACCTTCGGGCGCGTCGCGAGCAGGTCGCGGATCTCGCCGAGGATCTTCACGTCGGCCGGCACCTCGGCGACGGCCTCGGGCTTGGCCTCCTCCTTGGTCACGAGCTTGTTCATCGCGCGGATGACCAGGAACAGCACGAAGGCGACGATCATGAAGTTGATCGCCACGGTGATGAACTGGCCGTAGCCGATCACCGCGCCCTGCTTCTTCGCCTCGGCATAGGCCGCGCCGGCCTGCACCTTCGACGACAGCGGCAGGTAGTAGTTCGAGAAGTCGAGCCCGCCGGTGATCGCGCCGATCATCGGCATGAACACGTCCTGCACCGCCGAGGTGACGATCGCCCCGAAGGCGGCGCCGATGATCACGCCGACGGCGAGATCGACCACGTTGCCGCGCAGCGCGAACTTCTTGAACTCTTCGAGCATGGCAGGTCCCCAGCCTTCAGGTGCATCACGCTACGCGTGGCGGCGGGGGCCGCCAAGCGCACGCGGGCCGGCATCCACCGTCAGATCGCCGAGGCCGGGTCCTCGCCGGACTCGATGCGGGCCGCCGGCTCGAGCCGAGCGCGGCGGCGGTACTGCGCGGCGCCGATCGGCAGGCCGACGATGTAGGCGGCGCTGATCGCCACCAGCGATTCGAACGGGAACGAGATCAGCAGGCCGAAGGCGGCGACGCCCGCCAGGAAGATCGGCAGCACCCACCCGCGCGGCACGCGCTTGCCCATGGTCTTGCCCGAGAAGGTCGGCACGGTGGAGACCACCAGCAGGGCGATGCCGAGCACGTAGACCAGGATCGCCGGCGCCGCCCAGGCCTCGAAGCCGAAGCCGAGGAAGTGCAGGTAGAGCGGCAGCATCGCCGTCATCGCGCCGGCCGGGGCCGGCATGCCGACGAAGTAGTCCTTCTTCCATTCCGGGCGGTTCGGGTCGTCGAGCATCGCGTTGAAGCGGGCGAGCCGCAGCGCCATCGCGATGGCGAAGATCAGCGCCACGATCCAGCCGAGCGATTTCAGGTTGTGGAGCGCGAAGCCGTAGAGGATCAGCGCCGGCGCGCAGCCGAAGTTGACGAAGTCGGCCAGCGAATCGAGCTCGGCTCCGAAGCGCGAGGTGCCCTTCAGGAGCCGCGCCACGCGCCCGTCGATGCCGTCGAGCACGGCGGCCGCGATGATCGCGATCACCGCCGGCTCGAACTTGCCCTCGAAGGCCAGGCGGATCGCGGTCAGCCCGAGGCAGAGCGCCATCAGGGTGATCATGTTGGGCGCGATCATCCGGAACGGCACCGGCTTGAACCGGCGCGGCCGCGGCTCGTTCGCGTCCGGCTCGAAGGGCGGGAAGAGATCGTCCATCGCCCCCTCCCCTCAGATGCGCCGGAAGCTGCGCTCGGGCCCGCCGCCGAGGTCGGCGAGCACGGTCTCGCCTGCCACCGCCTTCTGGCCGAGGCCGACCAGCACGCGGGTGCCGACGGGCAGGTACACGTCGACCCGCGAGCCGAAGCGGATCAGCCCGAAGCGCTCGCCGACCGAGAGCTGGTCGCCGGCCGAGACGAAGCCGACGATGCGGCGCGCCACGAGGCCGGCGATCTGCACCACGCCGACCCGCACGGGCTGGCCGCCGTGCACGGTCTCCATCACCATCCCGTTGCGCTCGTTGTCCTCGCTCGCCTTGTCGAGCTCGGCGTTGAGGAACAGCCCCGGCGTGTAGTGGATCTGCCCGATCCGGCCCGTCACCGGCACGCGGTTCACGTGGCAGTCGAACACGTTCATGAACACCGAGACCCGGGTCATCGGCACCTGGGGCAGGTCGAGCTCGGGCGGCGGCAGCACGGTCGAGATCAGGTTCACCCGCCCGTCCGCCGGCGAGACCACGAGGCCCTCGGCCACCGGCGTCACCCGCTCGGGGTCGCGGAAGAAGTAGCAGACCCACAGGGTCAGGATCAGGAACACCCAGCCGAAGAACTGCGAGAAGGTGCCGGCCAGCACGGTGAGCACGATCCCGATCACGATGAAGGGGTAACCCTCCTTGTGGATCGGGACGAGCGTCCGGCGGATCGTCAGGAGAAGGTCGTTCATGCGGTCTTTCGGAAGGGGCGCGCGAAGGGCGCGGGGCCAACGGGATTTTGACCCGCGCGATGGCAGCCCAGGGCGCGAAGGTCAACCGCCGGCGCCGTCGCGCGGGGGTCTGGCCGCCCCATCGGACCGACACCCGCCCCGTCATTCCGGGGCGCCGAAGGCGAGCCCGGAACTCAGAGCCGCCGACGCGAGCAAGGTCCGGCACCCTCGGCGCGTCTGGATTCCGGGCTCCGCTGCGCGGCCCCGGAATGACGGTCGTTGGCATCCGATCGTCCAGGCACGCCAAGACCACCCCGCGCGGAAAGCCTCCGCCGGCGGCATGGCCCCGACATCACGGACAGGAGACGCGGGACGCCGCGGAACCCTGGGATGATGCGCACTGAGCCGGTTCCCCGGCGCCCCGCGGTGCCGGGCCCCGAGAACGCGGGCACCCGGCGCCGATTTGTCGTCGCGGCTTTACGTACCGCACGGCCCCGCCGCCGCGGCCCGCGCGACGCGGGCCCCGGTCACGTATCCGGCCACGTAGGGCCGGGTCGCCCCGGCGACAGCCGGAACGGGCGATCCCCGCACCCTCCCTAACGTCGGGACGGGCTCAGGTCTCTTCTGAGAGCGCTCCGCTTGCGGGCAACAGCCCGCCGCTCGGAGCACCCCGCGCCGCGCATTATGGACGCCGTATTGCGGCGGGTTGATCGACCCACCGCGCAGGACCGCCACGCTGCCGACCGCCCCGTCGATCACCGGGCCGGCTCCTGACGGCGGCTCCGGGACGAAACGCAGCCCCGGCGCCGTGCAGCGCGCGATGGGGTTATAGGCATAATTTAGGAATTTTGTCAAGGCTTATGAAAAAATGTAGGATCGGTCTTTCCGTTCCGGCAAGACCCAAACGATGTCGCATTGCACGCCACCTTTTAGCCTTAATTTATATTCCTGGAATTGCACTTCCGCATAGTCAAAGCACGACAGAAACGAACTAAAACCTGGCTTCCAGGCTGACAGTTCCAAGCAGAAAAGAAATGTTTGATCGAAAAATTCATGTGCATTTTCTACTAGATAATTCGTGAATATTGGGCTTTCGCCGGCATGGACAATTCTATTGCGCACACGATAGATGCTTTGCAACTGCCATCGCACCATTGCTTCATGGCTTTCCAGCTTTTCTTTCGCTTTTTTTGTATCTTTTAATAATTCAGCGATTGTAGATATTCGAAACATGAGTAATTCAAAATTTCTACAGCGCCCGTATAGATCGGATAGTGCAGATTGATTATCTGGATCTACCAAAAGAGCAACAAATCTTTGCTTAAGATCAAGACCGGGTGATAATTTTGCCATTTTTAAGCTTAGCGTCAAACTGCGGCGATCCCATCTTAAGATGTCAAATAACAAATTTACAACAAGTCTATTGAAATAACCTAGCATTAGTATGGGAATTACTCGGTTGACGACATTGCTTATTTTTGAACTGCTTAAATTAGCAGGAGCTATTGTTTCAAGGCAGGTCCATAGGTTTACTAACTGGATATCTTCGCTTTTTGTATCTAAAATCATCCCATGAATATTTATAATATTTCGAAATTTTCTTTTATCGCGGCCAATATCGAGAGTAATGTGATCATTATAGCGCTTAAGTGTACTCGTTGCCTTTACTCGCCGCATATCTCGAATAAAATGCATGTTGTTTTTAGGCGCATCTATCTTCTTTAAAACGCCTTCGCAGCATCCCTGCTCAACAAGAGCAAATGGGGACACCTGCACCTCGTCTTTATGGCTAAACATTTTATAAAAGTTACAGACAAAGTCGAGTTTTGCTAATGCCGCGGCGAGGGCAGAATTATAGTCCGTCGCAATTACTTTAATAAATAAGACAGTTCCTAATCCATAATCTACAATAAATTTGTTTACTTCTTTTGATGGCGACTCCTCGCTTCCGTCATCGAATATTTCCATGCTGTGATTTTCTAAAACATCCTCATCGAAAGATAAGAATATTTCTGATACCCCAACGAACACACTGAACTTATGTCCATGTGGGTAGACATTTTGGCAAAACAATTTGAATTGTAGCGGATCGTAAATCTTCATTGCGCCATAAAAAAACTCGACGAGAGAATTGTTAATATGGTCTCTTGATACACCCCTATCTTGAATAAAAGATGCAAATTCTCGCGCAAAAAACTCCAATTTTTTCTTTTGTCTAGAATCGTTAGATAGGTTTATTACCTCTTGCGCAATTTCAGCGATATACGCCTCGACATCAAGCTCTGCCAGCATGATATCGAGTTTTCGTATGATTTCTTCTGGTTTGTGATTTTCAGAAACTAATGAATCTAATTCACTTATACTAATGCTACAAACGGCCTTTGCGATCCAATTGCCCTTCAGGCGCAGCCTTATCTCTTCAGAAACGTTACCGTAGGAACTGATTGCTTTATCAGAGTTGTCGCCCTTAATATTTATTGCTTCGAGTAATATGCCTGCCCCTTCTTTGATCAGTCCTTGTAAAGAAATAGTAGGTGCTTTATAACTATCTAATGTATACGGAAATGTCAGCTCATCAAGGCGTTGTATAAAAAACAGCAACCCTTTCATGGAGTTGATATTTGTCCAGTTATCCACATTCCTATAGCGCATTAAATATTGCCCTTCATCAAACGAATATTATAATTCTAGAAAATTATGGATGATAATATTCAAACATTAGAATGATTTTGGCCTATTAGTATCGTTTCACAACAACGACGCTCGACGTCCGCTATTTACTCCGCAAGTAGGATCTCCTCTATCCGAGCTCCATGTGGGGCCACCCTTCCTCGCTCAGCCTCCTCCTCAGCCCGCCTGAGCGCCGCCCGCGCCGCGTCCGCCTCGCGCTGCCGATTCCAGAGCGCCGCGTAGACCCCGTCCTGGTCCAGCAGCGCGCCGTGCGTGCCGCGCTCGACGATGACGCCCTTGTCGAGCACCAGGATCTCGTCGGCGTTCACCACCGTCGAGAGGCGGTGGGCGATGACCAAGGTGGTGCGGCCCTTCGCGATGCGGTCGAGCGCGTCCTGGATCTGCGATTCGGTGAAGCTGTCCAGCGCCGAGGTCGCCTCGTCGAGGACGAGGATCGGCGGGCTCTTCAGGATGGTGCGGGCGATGGCGACGCGCTGCTTCTCGCCGCCCGAGAGCTTCAGGCCGCGCTCGCCCACCGGCGTGTCGTAGCCCTCCGGCAGGCCCTCGATGAAGCGGTCGATCTGGGCGAGGCGGGCGGCCTCGCGCATCTCGGCCTCGCTCGCCCCCCAGCGGCCGTAGCGGATGTTGTAGCCGATCGTGTCGTTGAACAGCACCGTGTCCTGCGGCACCATGCCGATGACGGCGCGCAGCGAATCCTGGCGCACCGCGGCGATGTCCTGCCCGTCGATGGCGATGCGGCCGCTCTGCGGCTCGTAGAACCGGAACAGCAGGCGCGAGAGCGTCGACTTGCCGGCGCCCGAGGGACCGACGATCGCCACGGTCTTGCCCGAGGGCACCGTGAACGAGACGCCGCGCAGGATCGGCCGGTCCGGGTTGTAGGCGAAGTGCACGTTCTCGAAGCGCACCTCGGCCGGGCCGGCGACCAGCGCCGGGGCGTTCGGCCGGTCCGCGATCTCCGGGTTGCGGTGGAGGATGCGGAACATGTCGTCGATGTCGATTAGCGCCTGTTTGATCTCGCGGTAGATCATGCCCATGAAGTTCAGCGGCATCGAGAGCTGCACCAGCATGGTGTTGGCGAGCACGAATCCGCCGATGGTGGTGCGCCCGGCGAGGATGTCGCGGGCGGCGAGCCACATCACCGCGGTCATGCCGAGCGTGAAGATCAGCGCCTGGCCGGCGTTGAGGACGGCCAGCGACACGTAGGTCTGCGTCGAGGCCTTCTCGTACCGCGCCATCGCGCCGTCGAAGCGCTGGGTCTCGCGGGCCTCGGCGCCGAAATACTTCACCGTCTCGTAGTTCAGCAGCGAATCGACCGACTTGGTGTTGGCGTCGGTGTCGGATTCGTTCATGCGGCGGCGGATCGCGATCCGCCACTCGGTCGCCTTGTAGGTGAAGCCGAGATAGGCCGCGACCATCACGAAGACGACCAGGGAGTAGGTCCAGTCGAACTCCCAGGCCAGCACGCCGAGCACCAGCACGAACTCGACGATGGTCGGCACCAGCGTCAGCACCATCAGGCGCGACAGCTCCTCGATGCCCGAGCGCCCGCGCTCAAGCACCCGCGTCAGCCCGCCAGTCTTGCGCTCGAGGTGGAAGCGCAGGGAGAGCTGGTGCATGTGCTGGAAGGTCTTCAGCGCCAGGCGGCGCACCGCGTGCATCGCCACCTTGGCGAACAGCCCGTCGCGCGCCTGCGTCAGCCCGGCCATCAGGATGCGCGAGGCGCCGTAGATCGCGATCAAGAGCATCGGCGCGGCGAAGATCCCGGTCGGCACCTGCTCCTTGCCGTGCTCCTGGCCGCCGACCGCCGCGACCAGCGCGTCGGTGATCCACTTGAAGGTGAACGGCGTCACCATCGTCACCAGCTTGGCCACCAGCAGCAGCCCGAACGCCAGGAAGACCCGGCGCTGCAGGTCCGGCCGGCCGTAGGGCCAGAGATACGGCCAGAGCCGGCGATAGGTGGCGACGAGGCCCGGGCGCGCGTCGGGCGCCGGCGGGGGAGTGGAGGTCATACGCGATTGTCCGGAAGAGGAGGCTCGCCCCGGCATATAAGCCGGCGCCGCCCGCGGCACACCCGCAGCCGCCGCGGGGCGGGGCGGCGTGGGGGAATCCTCAGCCGTTCCTGCCCGCCTTGGCGTCCTTGCCGTCGCCCGGCAGCACGAAGATCTGGCCGGGATAGATCAGGTCCGGGTTGCGGATCTGCTCCTGGTTGGCATCGTAGATCACGGTGTAGCGGTCGCCCGCGCCGTAGGTGCGCCGGCTGATCTGCCACAGGCTGTCGCCGCGGATGATCTTGGCCGTGCTCACCGCGGGGACGAACACCCCCGCCCGCGGCGGCTCGATCGCGGCCGGGGTGGGCGAGACGGCCTCGGCCCGCGCCGCCGGGGCGACGGGCCGCTCGACCGGCTTGTCCGCCGCCGCGCCGGGCCTGGACGGCGCGAGGTTCGTCGCGACGCGGGCGGGCTCCGGCACCGAGAACGGCACCTCGGCCCGGCTGCGCACCTTGCCCGAGACCGAATCGACCTGGTCGACCCGCACCGTGTAGGCGCCCGGCTTCACCCCGCGGCCGATGGTGAAGGTGACCTTGCCGTCGGCGCCGACGCTCGCCGGGGCGATCAGCGTGTCGTTGAGGTAGAGCCGCACCGTCGCACCCGGCGCGGCCTGGCTGGTGACGAACAGCCGGCCGCCCTCCTGCGCGTCCACGCTGACGATCTTGACGGGCGCGGGGGCGTCCTTGGCGGCCTTCCCGGAAGACGGCTTGGCCGCCGCGTCCTTCGCCGCAGGGCCCTTCGCCGCGCCCTTGACGGGGGTATCCCTGCCGGCGACCGCCTGGCCCGGCGCCGGGTCCGGCGCCCGCTGCGCCGTCCGGACCTCCGGCTGCGACAGCACCACCGTGGGCTTGTCGGGCGCGGTCAGCGCCACCAGCGGCTTCTCGGTGCGCGTGGGCGAGACCGCCACGGCGACGCTCTCCGTCGAGCGGGTCTCGCGGCCCTCGGCATTGGTGGAGCGCAGAACGATCTCGCTGTTGCCCGCGGGCAGCGCCGGCGGCACGATCGCGAACTGCCCGTTCGGGTCGGCGAGCGCCTTGGCCACCGCCTTGCCGTCGACCAGGAGCTCGACGACCGTGTTCGGCGCCCCGCGGCCGGCCACCACCGACTCGCCGTTCGGCTCGACGCGGACGATGTCGAACTTGAGCGCGTCCGGCGCCGCCGGCGCCGCGGCGCGTGCCGCCGGCGGGGGCACCATGTCCGGCACGGGCGCCGGGCCCGGCGTCAGGGCGCCGACCGCGCCGGGCGCGGGCTCGGGCGCCGGAGCATGCGCGTGCCGCCACCGGTCGAGCCCGCCGAACACGGCCGCCACCAGGCCGAGCCCGATCAGCAGGCCCAGGACCGCGAGAAACACGCCGCGCCGCAACTCCGCCGTCATGGCGATCCATCCCTCGTCGACACCACGCCCGCCCGGCCGCGACCCCCATCCCCGGCGGTGGAGACTTTCGAAAAACGCCCGCGCGAAAAACCGTCGACTGTTCCGCCCATATTACCGTACATGTCCCGGAGACCAAGCCGCAACGCGCGCGCAGCGAACGAATTCCCCGCGCGATCAGCCGTTTGGCACCGATTTCGCCCTGGTTTACGACCTGTCAGCGGCCCGAACGGGACGCACGATACGACGAGCATCGATGAAGGAGGCCGGATGGCGCCGGTGAAGACGGTCTGTGTCTATTGCGGCTCCGGCTTCGGCGGGGACCCGGCGTTCCGCCAGGCGGCCGAGGCGCTCGGCGCCGCGCTCGCCGCGGCCGGGCTCGACCTCGTCTACGGCGGCGGCGACGTCGGCTTGATGGGCACCGTCGCCCGCGCGGTGCTGGCCGGCGGCGGCCACGTCACCGGCATCATCCCGGACTTCCTGAAGTCGCGCGAGCACATGCTCGACGCGATCCAGGAAACGGTCGTGGTCGGCGACATGCACACCCGCAAGCGCATGATGTTCGAGCGCTCCGACGCCTTCGTCGCCCTGCCCGGCGGCATCGGCACCCTCGAGGAGCTGGTCGAGCAGCTGACCTGGGCCCAGCTCGGCCGGCACCGCAAGCCGATCCTCCTGGTCGAGGTGGCCGGCTTCTGGAAGCCGCTGCTGACCCTGTTCGACCACATGCGCGCCCACGGCTTCATCCGCGACGGGCTCGACCTGAACTACGTCGTCGCCGAGGGCGCCGACGCCGTGGTGCCGATGCTGCAGGCCGAGAACCGCCGCCTGGGCGAGGACCCGGCCGCCGAGCGCTTCGTCACCGAGCGGCTCTGAGCGGCGGGGTCCGGCGCGTTCGCCCTCGGATCCTCGCGGCGCCGGGCCGCCGCTCGCGACGGTGAGGGGCGGCCCATGCGAAACGGTTTCGCCCCCGCCTCCCCTTGCACGGGCGAGAGACCGCGACGCGTGTCCGACGATCCGCTCCTGGCCGTTCAGTAAATTTTGCCGTAAATTTTGAATACAGAATAGCATCGCGCGCGGCCGGCGCCGCTCGTTGAACCTATTCGACGCCGTGCTAGACTGACGGGTGAGTCGATCGGGCACGAACCGCAGCGCGAACGGCCGCGAACCGATCAAAAGTCTGTGTTCGCGCCGTTCGGCGGCGCCTCCGACAACAATCGGAAACGTGTTCGTCCCATCACGGCCCAGTTTTTGCAGACTTTAGGTCGGCATCGACGCGGAGCACGCCATGGATATCCGGGAGATCGATCGGCACCGACGCCGGCACATGGACGACGGGACGGCGGCTCGTCTTCGCGGCGGGGCGATCGTCGCTTCGGCCGCGTGCGCCCGCCTCGGAGATGCGCGATGACCGCCGCCGGACAGCCCGCCCTCCTCGCCCCGTCGGCCGACGCGTCCGCGCGGCGCCCGGCTTCGGAGCGGTTCGGCCTCGCCTACCGGATCGGCCTGCCGATCGCGCTGTGGGTGCTGTTCGCCAACGGCGCCACCCATTATCGCGACCGCCACATCGTGCCGGCGGCGGGCCTGCGCGAGGCGGTCGAGGCCGAGGTCGCGAGCCGGCTGTGCCCGGGGCTGCGCCTCGACGAGGCGAGCTTCCGGATCCACGCGCAGGCGCACGGGATCAACCATTCCGACCTCTACCAGAAGCGCTCCGCCTGGCTGCGCAAGGACGCCGACGCCCTGGAACGCGAGCTGCGCGCCGACCCGGACACCGGCTGCCGGCACATGCTCGACCTCTACGGCGGCGACGGCACCGCGCCGCACCTGCTGACGCACGGCTGACCCGGCGTCGCGCGCGGCGACGGGATCGCACGCCGCCAGCGCCCCGACGAGCCCCGCCCGACCGTGCCGCCGGCGCGAGCCGACCGCCGCGCAGCGCACCCCCGTGCTCGACGAACCCGCCGGGTTCAGGCCGCTTGAACCTGCGGCGCGTCCTCGGCACCGTGCAGGATGCAGCGTCCCTTGCCCGCGGTCTTGGCGGCGTAGAGGGTCTGGTCGGCGCGCCGCATCAGATCGGCGAGACCGAGCGGGGGTCCCGACGCGGCGGGCCGCTGCCGGGCGACGCCGACGCTGATGCCGATTCCCGCGAACGCGCCTCCGCCGACCTGATAGGGCGCGGTGATCGCCGTGATGATCCGGCCGCCGAGCCGGCGCGCCGCCGCGTCGTCGAGCCCGTCGGCGAGCACGAGGAACTCGTCGCCGCCGAGGCGGCAGGCGGTCGCGTCCGGCCCGATCGCCAGCGCGAGGCGCCGTCCGACCTCGCGCAGCACCGCGTCGCCGGCCGCGTGCCCGAGGCGGTCGTTGACCTGCTTGAACCCGTCGAGGTCGAGGTAGAGCAGCGTCCGGTCCCCGGCCCCGGCCGGGCGCGCATCGAACGCCTCCTCCAGGCCGCGGCGGTTGAGCAGCTCGGTCAGCGGATCGGTGATCGACCGGCGGTGGCTTTCGCGTTCGCCGAGGATCGCCTGGACGGCCGCCGCCCGGTGATGGCGCAGGATGCTGCGGTTCATCAGGACGAAGGCGACCGTCTGGATCGCGATCAGCGGCAGGAATTGCGGATGCGTCGTCGCGAAGGTGGTCTTGTAGCTGAGGTCGATGAACAGCACCTGCGCCATCGCGTAGCGCGGGGCCGCGAAGTTTCGGCCGACGATCCCGCCGATCGCCGCGAGCCCGGAGGCGAGCACGACCATCGACATCGCCATGTCGCCCGAGGGGACGACGCAGGCGATGGTCGCGCCCTGCAGGCCGGCCCAGAGCAGGCCCGTCGCGAAGACCGGGCCGGACGGCGCCTCCACCCGCCGCAGCAGCACGAGGCGCAGCATCAGCAGGAGCAGGTCGAGGAACGCGATGGCGGCGAAGAGCCACCGGTCCAACCACAGGTAGGCGACCCCCGCCACGGCGATGGAGTTGACGGCGCCGACCACGAGGGGCGTCGTCGAGGTGAAGAAGCCGGCGCGCATGCGCGCCTGCACCGCCTCCGGCAGGTCGGGCCCGATCTCAGCGAGCCATCGCAGGACGCGGCCGTGAGGCGCAGGGTACATCGTCAAGGTCGGTCCCAGGTGCCGCGAAGATCGGGCACTGCAACCGTAGGACGTTCCGATGAAGACTCCGTCTTGGAAGTGGGTGGCTTTTGTATCGATCCTGCCATCCCGTAAGATCAGGCGCTCGGCGATAGGCTCGCAACCTACGATTCGACCGAACAACTGACGATTTCGGGCGCGGTCGGGCGCCACACGCGCTGGGTGTGGCGCCCGGAAAGCGACGGGCGTCCGGGCGTCGGCCGCCGCCGTTTCGGGTCGCCCTTCCGCCGCGTGCGCCGTGCGATCTCACCGATCGAGCGCCGGCGCGGAGGGCGCGTCGTGGTTCAGAAGCGGTACCGCAGCCCGACGCTGCCGGTGTAATCGTCGCCGCCCGCGCGGGCGACGCTGGTCGAGCCGGTGACCACCCCACTGAGCCCGTTGCCGAAATCGAGGTCGAGGCCGCCGGCGATCCGTCCGTAGACGTCGTCGCCGCGGCGCCCGGTCTCGGTGCGGATCAGCAGGCTCGGCGCATAGGTCTGGAACGAGGTCACCGTGCGCACGCCGTCGAGGACATCGTGCTGGGCGGTGAGGTTGAGGAAGGGCGAGACGATGCCGCCGAGGAGCGGCGCCACCGTGCGGATCTGGAGGCCGCCGCCGACGGTCAACCCGTCGAGATCCTGGCGCCGGACGCCGATCGTGAGCAGCGGGTCGCCGGTCTCGCGATAGGCGCTCACGCCGGCCCGCGCGTAGGTGACCTCGCCGACCGGGCCGGCCCTGAAGGTCTCGAAATCGAACAGGTAGCCGGTGCGCGCGGCGACCGTCACCGTGTCGCCCCCCGGCGCGGCCGCGAGCCGGTCGTTGAGCACGCCCGGCCGATCGAGGGCGAAGCCGTTGCCGCCGTACGTCACGGCCACGTCCGCGAACACCTCCGGGGTGGCGTACGAGGCGAAGACGGCGCCCTGGAAGCTGTCGAGGTCGATCCGGCCGTTGCTCGCGCCGCGGAGGTCGACCCGGGCGTTGAGGTAGTTGAACGCCGCGCCGAGCACGAGGTTGGGCGTCGCCTGGTACAGGAGCCCCGCGGTGACGCCGCCGAAATCGGCATCGTAGGTGTTGCCCAGGCTGCCCGCACCGGCCCGGTTCTGCGCCGTGCGGTCGAGCCCGGCATAGGTGCCGAGCGCGAACACGGAGACCGGGATCAGGCCGGGGGCCGGGCGCCGGCCCGGCAGGTCGGCGGCGAAGGCGGCGGGCACCGACAGGGCAATGTTCCGGCGGCGCTCGGCCCCGAGGAAGTCGATCAGCGTCGACGAGAAGGCGAGGCCGGCGGCCTGCCCGAGCTCGCCCTGCGGCCCGATCGTCAGCGGCGCGTTGAGCTGGTTCGCCACGAAGGCGGCGAGGTAGCCGTTGGCGCGCGCGGTGAGATGGACGCTGTCGACCGAGATGTACTGGTTCTCGACGGCTGGGTTGGTGTACCCGATCACGGCGCAGGCCGGGTTGAATGCGCAACTGCCGGTCGCCGCCTGCGGGATGAATCCGTAGGCCGTCGGGTCCGCGCGCAGCCGGTTCAGCAGCCCGTCCGCATCGAAGTAGTGCACGTTGATGCCGCGATCGGAATACGCCTGGAGGTATCCGGGGAGCTGCGCGTTGAAGGACCGTGCCAGGTCGGCGTTGGCGGCGCGAAAAGTCTGCTGGCTGAAGACCAGCAGCTCGCGCGCCCCGAGGCCGACGAGGCGGTCCAGGTTCGCGACGTTGTTGTTCAGGACCGTCGTCACGCCGGCGGCGCGGGCCGCGTTGGTGCCGGCCGGGATGTTGGTGATGTCGTTGTAGCCGATCCAGAGCGTGACGAGGTCGCGCGATCCGAACCGGCCGCCGCGGGCGGCGAACTGGTCGATCTGGTCCGGCACGCCCCAGGGAAAGAAGGGCGAGAGCAGCGTGTTCGGCTCGAGGTGGAAGGCCTGCGACCCGCCGATCGCGTAGTCGTTGCCGGGCGCGTAGGGCGCGCCGATGCGGGCCGGGATCTGCTCGAAGTAGCCGGGCGCGTTCGACCAGCGCCCGCCCTCGTAGAGCTTCGTACCGCGCATCGCGTCGAGGGTGCCGGTGGGGCTGTAGCCGGTCTCCCGCAGGATGCGGCCGTTGTCGGTCAAGCTGTCGCCGAAGGCGTAGACGCCGGAGTAGTACCCGGATTGCGCGTGTCCCAGGCCGGGCGACGACAGCACCATTCCCGACGCGAGCAGCGCCGTCCGCAGGACGCGAGTCATTTCATTCCCCCCATTCGGATGACGGCACGGATTTCCTGCGAACCGCATCCGGAGAAAGAATGTCACGCCCATTTCCCGGTCAAAACCCCTTCCCGGGCATCGAACGGTCAGCACATCAACAGTGTTGCGTCAAAACAACAAATACAACACGGATTTTCTACTTCTAATGATCATATAGCAACCTTCGATCACTATACCGCGCGGTATTCCGGGATCGATCGACGGAACGCCGGTCGCGCGAAGGCTCGCGGATGCGCGCAGGACGAACCGCGCGACATCGGGGGGCACGGGATCGGCGATGCGCGTCGCCCGGAACCGGCCCTGCGACCCATCCAGGCGCATCGGCGCCTAGATCACGCTCCAGGTGGTGCCGTCCTTGCCGTCCTTGACCGCCACGCCCATCGCGGCGAGGGCGTCGCGGGCGCGGTCCGAGGCGGCCCAGTCCTTGGCGGCGCGGGCGGCGGCGCGATCGGCGATCAGCGCCTCGATCGCCGCCACGTCGAGGCCCGCGGCCGCGACCGTGGCCGCGTCCCGCTCGGAGCGGGTCTGCCCGAGGAACCCGAGCAGGTTCGCCCCGGCGCGGAGGCGCGCCGGATCGTCGAGGCGGTGGATCTCGGCGAGCGCCGCGGCGGTGTTGAGGTCGTCGAGCAGCGGATCGAGCACCGCCTCCGGCGCCTCGGCGGCGGGCCTTGCGTCGCCGACGGCGCCGTACCAGCGGTCGAGCATCCGCCGCGCCTCCTCGAGGCCGCGCAGGGTCCAGTCGATCGGCTGGCGGTAGTGCGACTTGAGCATGGCGAGGCGCACCACCTCGCCCGGCCAGTCGTTCAGCACCGCGCGCAACGTGACGAAGTTGCCGGCCGACTTCGACATCTTCTCCCCCTCCACCTGGAGGAAGCCGTTGTGCAGCCAGGTGTTGGCCATTACCGGCGTGCCGAAGCAGCAGCGGGACTGCGCCACCTCGTTCTCGTGGTGGGGGAAGATCAGGTCGATGCCGCCGGCATGGATGTCGAAGGTCTGCCCGAGATGCCGCGCCGACATCGCCGAGCACTCGATGTGCCAGCCCGGGCGCCCGGGCGCGGCGATGCCCGACGGCGACGGCCACGACGGCTCGCCGGGCTTCGAGGGCTTCCACAGCACGAAATCGAGGGGCGAGCGCTTGTAGGGCGCGACCTCGACCCGCGCCCCGGCCTCCATCTCGTCGAGCGGGCGCTTCGAGAGCGCGCCGTAATCGGGCATCGCGGGCACGTCGAACAGCACGTGGCCGGCGGCGACGTAGGCGTGGCCGGACGCGACCAGCGCCTCGATCATCGCGACCATCTCGGCGATGTGGTCGGTGGCGCGCGGCTCGATCATCCGCGGGCGCTCGCCGGGCACGTTCACGTCCTCCGGCATCAGCACGCCGAGGTCGCGCAGGTCCGCGTGGAAGGCGGCGAGCGTCCCGTCGGTGAGCGCGCGGATGGTGATGCCGCGCTCGGCGGCGCGGGCGTTGATCTTGTCGTCCACGTCGGTGACGTTGCGGGCGTAGGTGACGTGCGCCGCGCCGTAGACCCGGCGTAGCAGCCGGAACAGCAGGTCGAAGACGATGATCGGGCGCGCGTTGCCGATATGGGCCGCGTCGTAGACCGTCGGGCCGCAGGCATACATCCGGACATGGCTCGGATCGATCGGCGCGAAGGCCTCCTTGGCTCCGGTCAGCGTGTTGTAGAGCCGCAACATCGGCGCCATGAAACGTCCCTCGTCCTTCGCGGCCGCGATCCCGGCGGCGCTGCCCTCGCCGGGCGCCGGACCCGCGAAAACTCTCGTTTGGCGTCAGTGCCCTGGGCGCCGCGCGCCGCCCCCGCGGACGGGGCTCCGCGCGACCCGGCCCGCCGCAATGCCGCCGGCTTCGCGCCGAGCCGTGTTGCGGATCGGCGACGGTCCGGAGGCCCGGATCGGGCTACCCGAAATCCGTCAAGAATTCGAGACCGGCGCGGCGGCGCGCCGGCTCGGGCGGCGCGATCGGGTCCGGGCACGGAAATCCGATCGGCGCCGGAAAGCCTTTGTTTACCCCGCCGTCGGATTTTGACCGTCGAATTCCCGCCCGCGACTTCAACCCGCACGCCAGACCCTGAACCGGGGCATCCCCTGAACAAGGACGTATCCATGCGACGCTCGGCTGCCGGATTCGGTGCACTCGCTGCCGCTGCCCTCCTCGTCACGATCGCCCACGGCGCGATGGCCGCCGGCGACGGCGAGACCCCGGCCGGCAAGGGCGCGCCCCATGTCGAGAAGACCTTCCTGATCCCGTCGAGCGACGGCTACGGCGTCGGCGAGTGCCTGACCAGCCCCGGCAGCGAGTGCGGCCAGGTCGTCGCCAACGCCTGGTGCGAGGCGCAGGGCTACGCCACCGCCAACGCCTACGGGATCGCGGCCGCCGAGGAATACACCGGCGCCGTCGACCTTCCCGTCACCAAGCCGGCCGACCGCCCGATCCGCATCACCTGCCAGGATTGAGGGGGTCCCCGAAGCGTGCCCCCTCCCCCGCAGAGGGGGAGGGACGCGTGCGCGTCACCCCTTCAGGAACGCGCCGCATTTCGGCGGCGGCTCGGTGCCCCAGGGCATCAGCGGCACGCTCGAGGTCGAGTTCTTGGGCGACCCCTGAATCACCTTGTCGGAATAGACCATGTAGATCAGCGTGTTGCGCTTGGCGTCGCAGCCGCGCACGATCTGCATCGACTTGAAGATCAGCGAGCGGCGCTCGCTGAACACCACCTCGCCCTGGCCGAACTTGCCGGTGAACTGCACCGGCCCGACCTGGCGGCAGGCGAGCGAGATGTCGGAGACGTCCTCGGCCAGCCCGAGCGTGCCCTTGATGCCGCCCTTCTCCGGCTGGGTGTACCAGCACGCGACGCCGCTCACGAGCGGGTCGTCGACGCCGTAGACCACGAGCTTGTCGTTGGGCGTGAGCGGGCGCCAGACCGTCGACTTGTCGAAGATCCGGTCGGGTTCCTGCGCCGCGGCGGCGCCGGTGAGGCCCGCCAGCGCGGACAGGAACAGCACGGCCCGCGCGCCGCGTGTGAGACCCCGAAGCAACATCGTCCGCCATTCCCCCGCTTGTGTCACCGCGGGCATGTAGGAGGGGTGTCGCCGATGCGCGAGGGCGTTTAAAAAAGTTAAGCCCGCCGGTGCTTCGCTCGCCGGCGCCACTCTCCACGACGCGGCGGACCGCATAGCTCCCCTTCCGCCCTGCGCCGAACCCCCGATCGTTCGCCATGCCGTCGATGCGCCACACCTTTCGCCCGCTCCGCCGCCCGCTCGCGATCCTCGCGCTGTGGCTCGGCGCGGTCGCGGCCGGGCAGGCCCAGGCGCCGTCCCCCGAGCCGAGCCAGTCCCCGCTTCCGACCCAGGCAAGCGTTCCGAGCCAGAGCCACCTGCCGAGCGCGGCCTGCCTGCGCTACCGGTCCGAGCTGGCGAGCCTCGGCAACGGCGCCAGCATGGTGCGCGCGCTCCAGAGCGAGATCGGCCGGCTCGAGGCCTATCACCGCTCCCTGAGCTGCGAGGGCGGCACCTTCCTGTTCTTCGACACGCGGCCCCCGCAATGCGGCGCGGTCGAGCAGCGCATCCGCGCGCTCAACGCCACCTACGGCGGCGCGGCGATCGACGACAGCGGTGCCCGCCGCCGCCAGCTGCAGGGCCTGATCGCCGCCTCCTGCGCCGATACGGCGCGCGTCGACCCCGCCACCGGCGAAGCCTATGCCCGCGGCGGCGCGCAGGTGATCTGCGTGCGCACCTGCGACGGCGCCTACTTCCCGATGCGCAACCTGCCCGAGGGCCGCAACGGCGCCGACGAGATGTGCCAGGCGCTCTGCCCCGGCACCGAGGCCGTGGCCTACTCGATGCCCTACGGCGACGAGGCGCTGAAGTCGGCCGCGACGGTGAAGGGCGGCAAGGCCTACGTCTCGCTCGCCAACGCGTTCAAGTTCCGCAAGACCTTCGTGCCGAACTGCTCGTGCAAGCCCGCCAACAGGACTTGGGCGCAGTCGCTGGTGAAGGCCGAGAGCATGCTGGTGCGGCACAAGGGCGACATCTTCGTCACGCCGATGCAGGCGGAGGCGCTGTCGCGCCCGGCCCCGAAGGTCCGCCTCACCCTGGTCGGCCGCGCCGACAAGACCGCCGCGGTGCTGGCCGCCGACGCCGCCGAGCGCTCGGGCCTGCCCGTCGAGATGGCGCCGAAGCCCGCGCCGGACCTCTCGACCGAGCCGTCGACGACCGGCACCGCCGAGCGCACGGTGCGCATCATCGCCCTCGATCGGCTCGTGCCGGCGAAGGCGCCCGCCCCCTGAGCGGCGGCGCCCGAACGCGGGAAACCGGAACCGGAATTTCGGAACCATCCGGCGCCTGAGGGGTTCGGTTCGGCCTTTTACACGATCCTCGAGGCCGACCGAATGCGGACACTCCGCCTGCTCCTCCTGACCGGCACGATGCTGCCCGGGCTCGTCCTCGCCGCACCGGCCTTCGCCCGGCAGGACGGCGCCTCCGGCACGATCCTCCTGGCGCAGGGCGGCCCCGACGAGCGCGGGCCGCGCGGCGGCGAAGGTCCCGGCGGGCGGGGTGGCGATGGACCCGGCGGGCGCGGCGGAGAAGGCCGCGGCGGCGGGCGCGAAGGCCCGGCCGGCGGTCCGCCCGGCGGACGCGAGCGGCCGGAGCCGCGCCCCGAGCGGGCGCCGCCGCAGGAGCGTCCGCAGCCGCGTCCCGAGCGCGCCCCGCCGGCCGAGCGTCCGGCCCCGCAGGAGCGCGCCGCCCCGCCGGCGGCCCGCGAGCGCCCGGAGCCGCGCGAGGACCGTGC